>NZ_LHPA01000050.1:0-558 GCF_001297215.1 Pseudomonas sp. RIT-PI-o
TCGGACGGCTGATCGCGCTGATTCCGCCGGACGAGGCGCCAACGTCCTACGAGTACCGCAACGGTTTTCTCTACAAGCGTTGCCGAGGCGACGCGGTGTGGATCTATCGGCGCAACGCCGAAGGTGCGGTCACCGAAGCGGTCGATCCTGACGGTCAGGTCACCCATTACTACTACAACCTGCGCGGCCAGTTGTTGTCGCTGCGCTATCCGGACAGCAGCCGCCATCGCTGGGTGTGGAACGAGCTCGGCCAGCTCATCGAGGAAACCCTGCCGGACGGCGGCGTGCGGCGTTTTTCCTACGATGCGCTGGGCCGGCGGATTACCACCCAGGATGAATTTGGTGTCGTCAGCCGTCAGCAGTGGGACGCGGCCGGCCGACTGATCCTGACGACTTCTCCGACGGGCAGCACCCGCGCCTACAGCTACGGCGCCTACGGCCAGATCACCGCCGAACGCGACGAACTCGGGCGCATCACCCGCTACGAATATGACGACGACCTGCACCTGGTCTCGCGGCGCATCAACCCCGACGGCACCCGCGTGCAGTACCGCTATG
>NZ_LHPA01000033.1:0-92114 GCF_001297215.1 Pseudomonas sp. RIT-PI-o
GTGCGCGGCGTACGCACCGACAGGCTACTCCACCTTTTTCTTTTTTTTTATTTTGTGATTCACCGCGCCGGGTTGCCTATGGTTTTTTTGTGTGCTTCGGTTGGGGGGGAGAGGCCGCGGCCCGGGGTGGGGCGGCGGAGCCCCCCTCCTCAAGAGAGGGGGCGCCCTGCGGCCCGCCCGGGGGGGAGCACCCTCCCTCGCCACAAAAGCCTGCTTTTACACAGGCTTTTGTGTGGCTTAGTTGGTCTGCGCTCCCTGGGCAATCCAGGCACCGATCAGGTCACGTTCCTGCTGGGTCATCTGGGTGATGTTGCCCAGTGGCATGATCTGCGTGGTGATGGCTTGCGCCTGAATGCGCGCGGCGTTCTGGCGGATCTGCTCGGGGGTGTCGAACATCACACCGGCCGGGGCTGCGCTGAACAACGGGCTGGTCGGTTTAGACGAATGGCACACCGTGCAACGCTCTTGAATCACGTTGTGCACTTTGTCGAACCCGGGGCCGGCATTCGAGGCTTGCGCTGGCGCTGGCGCTGTTGCAGGGGCTGCCGGTGCAGCAGGTGCCGCCGCTTCAGCCGGTTTCGCACCACCGCCCAGTGCCGTTTCCGGCAGCGGTTGGTATTCGATTTTGGCTGGCGCCTTGGCCACTTCAGGTGCGTTCGACATCGGCGTCGGGCCGGTGACGTAGGCCAGGCTGATCATGCCCACTGCTGCGACCGGCAGCGTCCAGGCAAACTTGTGGCTGTCGTGACGGGTGTTGAAGTAGTGACGCACCAACACCGCCAACACCGCGATCCCGGCCAGGATCAACCAGTTGTACTGGCTGCCGTAAGTGCTCGGGAAGTGGTTGCTGATCATGATGAACAGCACCGGCAGGGTGAAGTAGTTGTTGTGACGCGAACGCAGCAAACCCTTGGCCGGCAGTGCCGGATCCGGCGTGCGGTTCTCGGCGATCGCCGCGACCAGTGCCCGTTGTGCCGGCATGATGATGCGGAACACGTTGCCGACCATGATGGTGCCGATGATCGCGCCGACGTGCAGGTACGCACCCCGACCGCTGAACACTTTGCTGAAGCCATAGGCCGCGGCAATGATCAGGACAAACAGGATGAAGCCGAGCAGGGCGGGCTTCTTGCCCAGGGCCGAATCGCAGAGGAAGTCGTAGACGAACCAGCCGACGATCAGTGAGCCGATACCGATGGCCACGCCTTCAGGACCGCTGAGGCCGCTGCCGGGTGCCACGAGGTAGAGCACCGGGTTGGAGTAGAACACCACGCAGAGCAGCGCGATCCCCGACATCCAGGTGAAGTAGGCTTCCCACTTGAACCAGTGCAGGTTGTCCGGCATGGACGGTGGGGCCAGTTTGTATTTTTCCAGGTGGTAGATGCCGCCGCCGTGGATCGCCCACAGATCACCGGCCAGACCGGTTTTCGGGTTGACGCGGTTGAGGTTGTTCTCCAGCCAGACGAAGTAGAACGACGCGCCGATCCAGGCCACGCCAGTGATCATGTGAACCCAGCGCACGCTCAGGTTCAGCCATTCCAACAGATGTGCTTCCACAGTCTTTACCTCTCGCCTGTCACTCTTGTTGTCGAGTGATCAGACCTTCTCTTATTGGTGGGGGGCGAGGATCAGACGCTCATCCTCTTTGAAAAAATGCTCATCGCAGTTATTGCCTGTGCCACTGCGATCAACCACCAGGAAGTCATCCCGCTTTTCGATCGTCAGCACCGGGTGGTGCCAGACGCCGCGATGGTAATTGATGCCCTGCCTGCCGTTGGTGACGAAGGCGCGGACCAAGCCTGATACAGGTGCATCGCCAACTGGCGCGACCACGATCAGAAAGGGGTTGCCGAGCAGCGGAATGAAAGCCTGGCTGCCCAGCGGATGGCGTTCCAGCATGCAAACGGTCAGCGGCATGTCCTGCGCATCCGCGCGGAAAATGCTGATGATTGCGTTGTCCTCAGGCGTCGCGGTTTCGACCGTCGCCAGTTTGTGGAAGCGCATGGTCGAACCGTTGTTGATCATGAAGTGATCGCTGCCGTCGGTTTCGATCACGTCACCGAAAGGGGCGAAGGCTTCTTTGGTCAGCGGTTCAATCGTCAATGTGCGCATGCTGTTCTTCTTATCCAAAATTCTGTGTTGTTCAACTTGCCAGTGCGTCTTGCGCAATCCCTGTAGGAGCTGGCGAAGCCTGCGATCTTTTGATTTTGTTTTTAAGATCAAAAGATCGCAGCCTGCGGCAGCTCCTACAGACTCAGCATTACTTCGCGACCTTGCCCAATACACGCAAGCGACTCACGCCACCATCCGGGAACACGTTCAGGCGGATGTGGGTGATCGGGCCCAGCGCTTTGATCTGCTCGACGAAGGTGTGCTCGGCGTGCATTTCCAGCTTCTGGCTTGGCAGCAGTTCGCGCCAGAACAGCGACTGGGTTTCGATCTGGCTGTCAGTGCCACCCTTGACGAACGCGCCCTGGATCGAGCAGGTGTCCGGGTAGTTGCCTTTGAAGTGCAGGGTATCGACGACGATCTTCTCGATCTCGCCCGGATGACCCAGGGCGACGATCACCCAGTCATTGCCCGGGGTGCGACGACGCGCGGTTTCCCAGCCATCGCCCATGTTGATGCCACGGCCCGGGTTGAGGATGTTGCTCATGCGCCCGAAGTGTTCGTCGGAGCAGGCGAGGGCGCGGCCACCGTTCAGGGCTGCGGCCAGATCGACTTGCTCGTTGTCACCCACTGCCGACCAGTCGCGGAACGGAATGCCGTAGACACGCAGACGCGCGACGCCGCCGTCCGGGTAGATGTTGAAGCGCAGGTGGCTGAAGGCCTGGTCGTTGCTGATTTCGTGGTAGTGGTGGCTGTTGCCCTGCAGCTCGACGGCCGACAGCACTTCGGTCCACTGGGTGTTTTCATCCGGCTCGCCCGAGGCCAGGAAGCAGGCTTCCAGCGAGGCCGATGGCGGGTAGTTGCCGGTGAAGAATGAAGTGTCGATGTCCACGCCTTTGATCGAGCCCGGTACGCCCAGACGGATCACCGCGCTGTCGTAACCTTCGAAGCGCTTGCGGCGCGACTCCCAGCCGTCCATCCACTTGCCGTTGTCATCGAACACGCCCTCCTTCCATACGGCCGGGGTCGGCTGAAACAGACGATTGGCGTCTGCGAACCAGTCATCGGTGACCGAAATGATCTTGGTGCCCAGACGGGCGTCGGCCAGGTTGACGTATTTTTCGAAAGGTACGGCGTAAGCTTTCATTCTTCTTGTCTGCCTTTGAATTAGTGGCTGGGGATGCTTGCAGGGCCCTGGGCGTTACGCGTTCATTCACGCTCGGGCCAAGCTTGCTAAAGGGTCAGTAAACGGAACAGGGCAATCTTGTTGATCTCCGCCAGCGCGCATTTGAATTCGGCTTCCACCGAATTGTTGATGCGCGTTTCGAACGCCGCGAGGATCTGATGCCGGTTGCTGCCTTTTACCGCCATGATGAAGGGAAACTTGAACTTGGCCTTGTAGGCGTCGTTCAGCTCGGTGAAGCGCTGGAACTCTTCGGCCGTGCATTGGTGAATACCGGCGCCAGCCTGTTCATTGGTGCTGGCTTCGGTCAGTTGGCCCTGGACGGCGGCTTTGCCGGCCAGGTCCGGGTGAGCGTTGATCAGGGCCAGCTGGCTGGCATGATCGGCGCTCAACAGGATATCGCTCATGCGCTGGTGCAGGGTTTCGATCTCGTCGATCGAAGCATCCGCACCGAGGTCGTAGGCCTTTTCGGCCACCCATGGCGAGTGTTCGTATATGTCGGCAAAAGCGTTGACGAAAGCGTCGCGGCTCAGGGTCGACGGTTGCAGGGTTTGAAAGCGGCTCATTTTGCAGTCCCTTGGTACGGGTGGGTTTGCTGCCAGTGGCGCGCGATGTCGACGCGACGGCTGAACCACACCTGTTCATGACTTTTGGCGTATTCGATAAAGCGCTTGAGCGAAGCGAGGCGACCGGGGCGGCCGATCAGACGGCAATGCAGACCGATCGAGAGCATTTTCGGCGCCTCGGCCCCTTCGGCGTACAGCACATCGAAGGCGTCTTTGAGGTATTCGAAGAAATCGTCACCCTTGTTGAAACCCTGCACTTGCGTGAAGCGCATGTCGTTGGTGTCGAGGGTGTACGGGATCACCAGATGCGGCTTGCCGGTCGGGTTGTTCGGTTCCCAGTAGGGCTGGTCGTCGTCGTAGGTGTCGCAATCGTAAAGGAAACCGCCTTCTTCCATGACCAGGCGACGGGTGTTCGGCCCGGTGCGACCGGTGTACCAGCCCAGCGGACGTTCACCGGTGAGTTCGGTGAGGATGCGGATCGCTTCGAGCATGTGCTCGCGCTCCTGCGCTTCGTCCATGTACTGGTAGTCGATCCAGCGGTAACCGTGGCTGCAGATCTCGTGGCCGGCTTCGACCATCGCACGGATCACGTCCGGGTGACGCTGGGCGGCCATGGCCACGGCGAAGATGGTCAGCGGAATGTCGAATTCCTTGAACAGCTTCAGAATGCGCCAGACGCCGGCACGGCTGCCATACTCGTAAAGCGATTCCATGCTCATGTTGCGCGCGCCTTGCAGCGGCTGAGCGGCGACCATCTCGGACAGGAAGGCTTCGGATTCCTTGTCGCCGTGCAGAATATTGCGCTCGCCGCCTTCTTCGTAATTGAGCACGAAGGACAGCGCGATCCGGGCATTGCCCGGCCAGTGTGGGTGAGGAGGGTTACTGCCGTAACCGATCAGGTCGCGTGGGTAGTCAGCGCTCACTGCAGTCTTCCTTCTTGTACGTTGACAGATTGGTGTGGCGGCCTGGCAGGCTGGCGTCACAGCGATGGGCTGATTGTATACAACTTTATTTGCATTTTGTAAGCCTGAATTTTCGCATTTTTCACCGGCCGTCATCTTTTGCTGTTAGCGGTTCAAGCCTGCAAGAAACCTGCCTGACCAGTCAGCTAATGAATAGAAGGTTCAATGATCAGGCGCTTTACTTGCAGATTGGCGATAAACGCCCGGATGGCGGGGGTGAAGCGAAAAATGTCGTTTTTATTGTGTACAATTTTTTTGAAAAGTGTCTTAATCAGTCGCTCGCCGCAACTTTTCGTGCTCCGAATCGGTGCGGTCTCCTTTCACCTGACTTCGGGAGGCGCGAAGTCTGATCGCCCATGGCGGCCAGGCGCGCAGAATCAATGGGACGTTTGACAACACACGTTTTGGACGCTGCACACGGTTGCCCGGGCAGCTCGATCAAGGTCGAGCTGTACCGCGTTGAAGGATCGCACCTGGAATTGGTCGCCAGTGCGACAACCAACAGCGATGGCCGGGTCGATGCGCCGCTGCTGCAAGGCGACGATTATCGCACTGGCGTCTATCAGGTGCAGTTCCATGCCGGCGATTACTACCGCGCCCGCGGTGTGCAACTGCCCGAGCCAGCATTTCTCGACGTGGTGGTGCTGCGTTTCGGTATCTCTGCGGAGCAGGAGCACTACCACGTGCCCCTGCTGATTTCGCCTTACAGCTATTCCACGTATCGCGGCAGCTGACCCCCAAGCAGCAGCCCCACCGGGAAGCGACTGCGCATATAGCTTCTTTGGTCTTTCGCCCGCTCACACTGCGGGCTTTTTTTATTGTTGCAAGATGCCCTCCTGACCGCCGTTCGAGGGCGCTGCTCAGCGCTCGCGGATTATGAACACCGAGTCAGGCTTGCCGGCAACTTTCAATACACCTCCGATCAGCCACACCACTTTGTGTTGCGCAGCGGCCTCGGTGAGAACCTTGAAGGCGTCCTGCCCGATCCGCGCGGGCAAGCTCGGTTCAGTCAGTTCATTGCCGGGCACGTGAGTCAGGCCCGCCTGGTCGATCGCTCCCAGTTTCAGCAGGAAAACCTGATCGTGATGGGCTCGTCTGAACACCAGCGTCGGCATGCGATGTTCATGCGTCAGCGGGAATATGTCGTAGCCGCTGTTTACCAGCAAGGAGCCGAGCAGACGTCTCAGGTTGAGGTCGGAGGGATAGGTTTTGTAATGATTCCAGGCCAAGGGAAACCGCTGCGGATCGAAGGTCAGCCGTTGCAACTCACTGGCCTCCTCGGACGGCATCCGGATCAGCCTTTTGCTGCCGAGATCGATATCAGGCGCCACGGCCAGCATGCTGATCGGGTGGGCCAGTGTCGGCGTCGTCGAAAGTTGCGGGTGCAGCCACTGATGCAGCGCGGTGTGGATATTCATCAGCCCGGTGCCGGTAATGGTCGGCGAGTGATCTGCCAGCTCAAACAACCGTCTGGCAACCGCACGTGCAGTCACGGCGGAGAAATCAGGGAATGCACGAGCAACAGACTGGCTGATCGGCTCTTCGAACAAACGTTTTCCCGTAGGGATTTTGCGCGGATCGCTGTCGGTTCGAAACGTTGCCACGGGCTGCAGCGCGGGCGTGTGGGCCAGCATGTTTTCGAAAGCCTCAAAGTGTGCCGGCACAAACTCCGGGTGACGCAGGAAATACACGTTGGGCGCGAGGTTCGAGCCGATTGGCACGATGGGATAATGCAGCCAGCCAAGCTGCACCGACTCGATGCCTGCAAGCTTGTTCATTTGACCCCATGACAGCCAGAAGTACGGGGTCTGCTGATCAGGCTCGGCTGCCGCGTGCGTTGCCGCTGGTTCGGCTGCGGTTTCCAGCCGTGGCCGTTTGCTCGGCCCGGCCATCGGTTCGTCTGCGTCAGCGATCGGTTGGCGGCCGGACGACGGCGTGTCGTCGAGCTGTGTGCGGCTGGTTTTCTGCCGCCAGAACACGGTGCCCGGGATCTGCTCAAAATAGATATCAGGCGCCTCGTGGCTTGACGCAAATGCCTGCTGATATTCCCCGGCCTTGTTTTGGCGGACCATCACCGTGCCGTCCGCCGTAGTCACAAAGGTCTGCTTGAGCTTGTTGTAGCGGATGCCATCGGTCGCGAGGTCTGCTTTGGTCAGCCCGCTGGCTTGCGAGGGTGTCAGATAGGTCGGGCGGAGTGGGTCAGTTGAGGCGGGCGCGGGCCGGATCGATTGCCTGTCAGGGCGCTGGATGCGCCAGCTTGGCTGTCCTTCGTTGCGCACCAGGGCAGGACCGTGGACGCCGGGTGCGAAGGTCAGCGGCAAATGGTAGTGACCGTGCTGATCCCGTTCGACCTCAAACCGTCCTTGGCCGGCGATTTGTGCATAGGTGCGCTGATCCGGACCGGTGAACAGTCCATTGTCGTCCGACAGCGGAACCAGCTCGTGAATACGTTCCTGCGGCCAAGCGCTCGCGCTGCGTGCCGTGCCGGAATTGTCCACTGGCGGCGGTATCTCGTGAATCCTCACGGTAGGCATGCTGTCGGCTGCTGCAGGGCTGTTCGCGCCACGGCTGACGGGCGTCGGGTCAATGCCCAGCAACAGCGCGTCAGGCATGTCGAGACCGACGCTGTTCCTGCGTGTTGGTGCACCTGCACTTGAAGTGGCGGGCGCGTCGGCTTTTGTCGTGACAGAGATTTTTTTCGGTGGTCTGGCCATTGTGAAAACTCATGAGGTGAGGCGCAGGCGCGCACAGGCGCCTGGCTGAAAGCACTATTCGCTAAGGGATCGATAGACGATATTTCGACGTCAAGCGGGTGGAACGTCGCTCTGTGGCGCGGGTATGAAGATGCCGGATTGGTGACTGCAGCGATTCGTCACCCGCACCTCACAGGCTTCAACGCGTGACTTGTCGGTACGCAGTACCCAGCCGTGGGCGGCGAAGTTGTAACTGAGCGCAGTTGTCCCATCGAAAATCCACTCGGCGTTCCTGACCTTGACCACATTGGCAGCCAATGAGGCGAGCGCTGCTGGTAGCGGTTTCGCAGCATCGGGTGCTTCGAAGAAGCGTGCATCCAGGCCATCCGGGTAGACCCGATCGAACACCAGATCGACCGTATGCACTACGCCGTTCGCAGTGATGACGCGGATCTGATCGATCAGGTCGTCGCTTTCATACACTGGTAGATGAATGGTGCAGGTGCCGATGGATAACCGGTTGTCGGTGAGTTCGATATCGACCGTACCAAGCTTTGTGGCGTCGAGTTCCCACGTGGAGGAATTCGCTAGCCGCACGCTCGCTTCGGCGAGTGCACCGGGTGTCGAAAGTTTAAGGGTCGTGTCGGCAACGAGATGAATCAGGTACGTCGAGCCTTCACCGATGAGGCTTTCCATGGCGGTTTGCACGGTCAGGGCAGTGAGCGTGGCACAGGAGTGTCGATTGCCCATTTCGTGCGCCTGGTTTTCCGGCAATGCATAACTGTAACGCCGTGAGCGAAAAGCCAGGGGCAGGGTCATCGGAGTGATCCACTCCCTTGCCACCGCGTAATCGGAAAACGCCGGCAGGGCATCGGTTTCATCCGTGAGGCCGGCATTCAAGGCGACACCGTCCTTGAAGATCAGCACATAGCGAAAAAACGGCCGGCCCGCCATGGTGCGCAGAATTTTAGTCAGATTGTCATGGTCATCTTCATTACGAGCGGCGGCGAAATAATTCAACTTGATACGTTTATCGCCGAAGTGATAAACGAGATGGCAACCTGCAGTCAGCCGATAGGATTCATGTTTGACGGCAAAGAAATGCGCCTCGGCTTTTGTCAACTCATCGCTGTTGTAGTCCAGATGGATTTTACTGACTATTCCAGGACGAAGTACCGAGTAGAAGGTGGTCATGTTATTAGCGCGCGGCAGGTAGTAACTCGCTTCCTGCTGATGTCTGATCCAGCATTCATCTGCGTAAACGATAATGGGTCTTTGTGGCTGGCCGAGCTTGATAAGGGTTTCGGAAAAATCGGCGGTCTTTTCCTCGGTGACTTTCTCTGGCAGATCAAGTGTGAACTGGTAACCGTCGCGGGTGATGAATGTCAGGTTTTTATTGATCAGTTTCCGTTCATCCGCGTCTTCTTCGTAAACGTCATGGATGGTCAGGATATTCTTCGGGATGTCATCGAATTCGAATCCGGAAGTGATGATCAAGTGGTTACCTGCAATTTTCCAGGAATCAATCAGCTCTTTCTTCCAGTTCAATACGATGTAGCTCGGCTGTTTGCCATCTTCGAAGATCGAGAAGCGCCCCGCCACGTGAGCGATGAAGTACTGGTCGGCACCGGCATCGCCGCAGGCCTGAGCGTCCTTGTGCGACAGGTAAATCTGGTCGTCCCCGGCGCCGGCGTTGATGACGTCGCTGCCGCGCGCCTTGATGATGTTGGGTTGCGCTGTACCGGTCACGATGCTCGCCGCGCTGTCGACGGTTTCAACGTTTTCGATGCTGTCTATCAAGCTGTGGAGGACATATTGCTTGCCCTGTTCGGCAGATGGATCGGTTGAGATGATCTGCAGCGTACCGGCCAGCAAGTCGACGTCATAACCGGTTTTCGCTGTGCGGAAACTCGAATAATGGCCGCCGAGGACCAGTGTGTCGTTGCCATCCGCGCCTCGCAGTGTCGAATGGTGCGTGGCATCCGTGCCTTGTTTGAGAAAGTCCGCCGCATTCTCGAACACGAATTGATCGTCTTTCTCGCCGCCAGCCAGGTCCTTTTTTCCCGACTTGTAATGAAAGACATTCGTTTTTTTTTCGACCCCCTTGATCGAGTCGTCGCCTTCGGTCAGCAGCCAGAGAACGCTCTTGTTCTCCGCTGCAGTGCCCAGGTGCGCACCGGGCGTGTCCTTCGTTACCCCTTCGCGCGCATCGATGGTGTCGTCAGTGCCTACTATTTCCGGGACATGTACCGATTCCCAGGCATCCTGTTTGGTCCACCAGTTCCGCTTCCAGACCTGGGTCGGCCTCAGGCGCACCTCGAACTGACCGTTGACGATGGCTTCGGTGGTGTCCTTGAGAGGGCCATCGAGCAGTTGCCTTGCCGTCGCCTTCAACTTGGCGGAGTGCTGCAGCAAGGTCTTGGCCTTGACGTAGCGATGTTGAATGTTCTGATCGATATCCAGCATGCAGAACGCAAACCATCCGGTGCGCCACCGCTCATCAAGGGTGAGCTCGATGTAGTCATCAATGTCGTCGACGATGCGCACCGCACCATAAACCTGCGAGCCGATAGCGAGAATCGCCCCGGCAGCCAGCCCGACCGGGCCGGCGAACGAAAATCCGACCATCGCCGCAGTCCCAAGGATCACGGTCATGGCCGCGCTGGTAATGCTCAGGCCGGCGCTGACATAGTGATCCATCGCCTCCTTGCCCGTCGCATTCTCGGCGGCATTCATGGATCGCACCGCGGTGTAGATATCGAATGGCAACGTCAAAGCGCCACCGATCAGGCCGCCCGAACGTCCCAGCCTGACCGCCATTCGCGTCCTGGCGAAGTCGCGGTAGGCGTGCTGCCCGGCGGTGAGCATCTGCGTGGCAATTTTACTGACGGTAACGTCGACAGCGATCGAACCCAGTTCGGATGCGATTCCCACGCTGTTTATCGCGATTTCCGTGGTGTTGTCGGCCTTGATCGCATCGACGACTCCGCGCAGGCCCATGAAAATCCCGAAGCCCTGAATGCCGACACTGGAGCCGAGTGCTGCGTAGCTTTTGGTCAATGTTTTCCAGCGCGGATGATGCTTGGGCAGATGCACATGCTGCAGGTCGAGTGCCTGCGCGGCGTTGGCAAGTTTCAGGAGTTTGCGGCGGTAGTTACCCGGACCACCTTCGTCGGTGATGGCTTCGCTGAACAGTGCCGGCGCGGTCAGAGGACGGTGACTGGCCATTTCAAACAGCAGGTTCGGCAACAAGTAAGTATCACTGCCAGTGGCGGTCTTCATCGCGTGTTCGACTTTGTTCAGGTCGAATTGCAGGGCATTGATAAAAGAGCGTTTAAGTACTCGACTGAAAGTATTACGACCATTTAAAGGTTTGCCATCGACCGTCGCGCCCAAGCGGTCCAGCGCTACTCGTGTTATTGATATGTCGCCAATCTGCAATGGTCCGAATATGTTGTCTGCGAACTTCAACTGGTTCGGCTTGGATGAATCTTCAGGTGCGTCAATGGTTGCAGGCTTGCGCTCGTTGCTCTCGAAACGCATATCCGTGACAACAACCGTGTCGGTAACTTTGTGGTTGTTCGGGTCAATTGCCGGATCGGTTTGAATTGATGCTTCATGTATCAAAGTGGCCATGAGAACTTCCTTGTTCAGGCTGTTGTTATCGAATTGCAGCGGATATTAAGGTGCTCTTTTCAGCGCTGTACATAAGGCGGTTGTTGCCATGTATTGCCTGTCAATGATTACAGGCTTGGCGCGCGGTGATTAATTGAAAACAGCACCCTCCCGATTTGAATCCGTTCAGTCGGGAGGGTGGGCCATACGATGTCTTAATGGCTGCTGAGCAATGATGTCGCGCCGGCACCGCCAAACAATCCGGCACTGATTCGGTTGAACCAGCTCTGCCCCTTGCCACTGCGCAGATAACGCGCTGCGCCATGGGCGCCCAGGCCGTAGGCCAGTTTGCAGCACAGATCGAGTACTACCCAGGTCGCGATCATGATCAGCAACTGCGGCAGGAACGCTTGGTTCGCGCTGAGGAACTGCGGCAGAAACGCGGCGAAGAAGAGGATATCTTTCGGATTGCTCGCGCCCAGTACAAAAGCGCGCCCGAATAGCGTGCGGAAGCGTGGCACCGGTGCGGCTTGGGGCACCTCGGCTGCCACTGAAGGCTGACGCGATTGCTGCCAGCTCTGCCAGGCAAGATAGAACAAATACAATGCGCCGACGATTTTCAATGCGCTGAACAGTTGCTCCGAGGCCAGCAGCAAAGCGCCAAGCCCCAGTGCCGAAGCGCTGAGCAGGCAGATAGAGGCAATCACCCCGCCGAGAAACGCCGGGTACGAGCGGCGCAGACCGTAATTCAGACTGTTGCTGATCATCAGCAGCGACAGCGGCCCCGGGATCAGGATTACCACCAGTGCAGCACCACTGAACAGCAGCCAGGTTTCCAGACTCATCGTTTTGCTCCTTTGTTGTTATCGATATGTGCAAAAGCCCCACCGGTGAGGGTGAGGCTGGTTTGAAGCGTGAACCGCGCAGCGATTACAGGAAGATGAACTTGGCGATGAAGATCGCGCAGAGCACCCACAGGCTGACGGATATTTCCTTGTACTTGCCGGTGCCGGCCTTCAACGCCACATAAGTGATGAAGCCCAGCGCGATGCCGTCGGCCACCGAAAAGGTCAGTGGCATCATGATCGCCGTGACGATTGCCGGGATCGCGTCAGTGGCTTCGTCCCATTCGATGTGGGCCATGCCGCCCATCATCAGCATCGCCACGTAGATCAAGGCGCCCGCCGTGGCATAAGCGGGAATCATGCCAGCCAGCGGAGCGAAGAACATGGCCGCTATAAATAGCACACCCACTGTGACGGCGGTAAGACCAGTCCGACCACCAGCAGCCACGCCAGCGGCACTTTCCACGTAACTTGTCACGGGCGGCACGCCGACCACGGCGCCGAATACGCTGGATGCGCTGTCAGCCTTCATCGCTCGGGAAAGGTTCTCGATACGACCGTCAGCGGCGACGAGGTTGGCGCGCTGAGCCACGCCCATCAGCGTGCCGGCGGTGTCGAACATGTGCACGAAGAGAAAGGCCAGCACGACGCTGATCATGCTGACGTTGAACACGCCGGCGACGTTCATTGCCATCCAGGTTGGCGCCAGGCTCGGCGGCGCGGACATGATGCCCTCGTAGTGCACCAGGCCCAGACCCCAACCGGCGAGGGTGACGGTGATGATGCTGATGAGGATTGCACCGAACACGCGGTGGTAACTGAGGATCGCGATCATCAGAAAGCAGATCGCGGCGAGCAGCGGGCCGGGTTCACGCAGCGAGCCGAGCTTGATCAGCGTTGCCGGGCTGTCGACGACGATACCGGCAGTCTTTAGACCGATCAGGCCGAGGAACAGACCGACACCGGCGCCCATCGCAAACCGCAAACTGACCGGAATACTGTTGAGCAGCCACTCGCGAATCCGCGAAAAGGTCAGGAACATGAACAGCACGCCCGAGACGAACACCGCGCCCAGCGCCGTTTCCCAGTTGTAACCCATGGTGCCGACGACGGTGTAGGTGAAGAACGCGTTGAGGCCCATGCCCGGCGCCAGGCCGACCGGCCAGTTGGCATAAAGGCCCATCAACAGGCAGCCGAGTGCGGCAGCGATACAGGTGGCGACGAAGGCCGCACCGTGATCGATGCCGGCATCGGCCATGATGTTCGGGTTGACGAAGATGATGTAAGCCATGGTGATGAAGGTTGTCAGACCGGCAATCAGCTCGGTCTTCACCGTGGTGCCATGCAAGCTGAGTTTGAACAGACGCTCCAGCAGGCCATTGCGTAATGGCGGCGTGAGCTCGAGCGGCGGTGCTTCGGATTTGCGGCTTTCCACAGCGAGTACTCCTCAAGAGTTTTATTGTTATTTCCAGGGCCGGACCCATGAGGGGTGGCAGCGGTCCTTTGAGGCATACGCGAATTTGTTGACCGTGTAGTCAGAAACTCGCACGCAGTGGATTATGCTTTTGTGTACAAATAAAGCAAATATTGTTTTGGGTTTTGTCGACGATTTTTTTGCCGATAGGGATATATGGCTATCAAGCCATTCGCGAGCGGGCTCGCTCCCACCTTTGTATTGCGTTCACATGTGGGAGCGAGCCTGCTCGCGAAAGCGCCTGTTGATTCACTCAAGAGTTTCCAGACTGCCACCCAACGCCAGATTCACCGCCAACCAGCCATTCACCGCCGCTTCGCCAGCCTCGGCAAATACCCGTTCCAGCAATTTCACCTGTTCCCGGCGCAGTGCCTGCTCGAACTTCGCACCTTCCGCCGTCAGCTCCAATAGCCGCTTACGCTTGTCCGTCTGTGAAGCGACACTGTCGACCAGATGCATTTCCTGCAACTGGCGCAGCGGCATGTTCAATGCCTGTTTGCTTACGCCGAGTAAAGCCAGCAACTCCTTCACGCTCAGGTTCGGATAGCGCGCGATGAAAAACACAATGCGCTGATGCACCCGTGAGAGGCCGCGGCGCTCGAGCATTTCATCAGCCTTGGCCGTGAACGCCTGGTAGCCGAAGAAAAACGCTTCCATGGCCTGTTGCTGACTGGTGGGATTTTTAAGGTCAAACATATTGACGTACTCGCTTACGCTGCCGTAATTTCAGTCAAGCAGTTTGACTCATTTTCCGCATGCCTTGCTACGGTGACCTCAATGGCTTTTTCCGAACGTGTCTCACGCCTCAAAAGTTCCTTGATCCGAGAAATCCTTGCGGCGGCCCAGCGTCCGGAGGTGATGTCGTTCGCTGGCGGTTTACCCGCTGAAGCGATGCTGCCGAAAGTGGACTGGGCCGAGATGCCCATAGCGCTGGGCCAGTACGGTATGAGCGAAGGCGAGCCGGCATTGCGCGAGGCGTTGGCGGCAGAGGCGAGGGCGCTGGGCCTTGAATGCCAGGCGAGTCAGGTGCTGGTGGTCAGCGGCTCCCAGCAAACCCTCGATCTGGCAGCCAAGCTTTATATCGATAAAGGCACGGAAATTCTGCTGGAGGCACCGACCTATCTGGCCGCGTTGCAGATCTTCCAGCTGTTCGGCGCCGATTGCCTGACCGTGCCGCAAGAACCCGACGGCCCGAACCTGGCGCAACTGCGCAGTCGTCTCGAGCGGCATCGTCCAGCATTCATTTACCTGATCCCGACTTTCCAGAATCCATCCGCCGTGCGCTACAGCGAGGCCAAGCGCGCCGCGGTTGCCGCATTGCTTGATGAATTCGGCGTCCCTCTCATCGAGGACGAGCCGTATCGCGACTTGACCTTCGACGGTGGCAGCGCAACACCAATTGCCGCCCGCCTGAAAAAAGCCAGTTGGATCTACACCGGTACCGTGTCGAAAACCTTGCTCCCAGGCTTGCGTGTCGGTTACCTGATTGCCAGTGCGGATCTTTTTCCGCACCTGCTCAAGCTCAAGCAATCGGCTGATCTGCACACCAATCGCATCGGTCAGTGGCAGGCGCTGCAATGGATCGGCTCAGAGAAGTATCAGCAGCATTTAAGCGAATTGCGTGATTTCTATCGGCAGCGGCGTGATGCGTTCCAGTTGGCGCTGGAACAACATTTTGCCGACCTGGCTGACTGGAACATGCCCCAGGGCGGGCTGTTTTTCTGGCTGACACTGAAGCAACCGCTGGATACGCGGACATTGCTCGAAGAGACCTTGGCTAACGACGTGGCGTTCATGCCCGGTGAGCCGTTCTTTCCCGAGCCGGACAAACATCATGGGCATCTGCGCCTGAATTTCAGCCACATCGATCCGGCTCGGCTGGATGAAGGGTTGAAGCGATTGGCGGCGGTGGTGCGGCGGGCGCAGATGGAGAGGGCGGCGTGAATATAAATAAAACGGCACAAGGACCGGTTTTTTGTCTGAGATTATGGGGGCCTGTAATGGCCTCATCGCGAGCAGGCTCACTCCTACAGTTGGAATGCGTCCCCCTGTAGGAGTGAGCCTGCTCGCGATAGCGCTTACGGCATTCCCCGGAAATGTCAGACCGCAGCAAACCGCTTATCCAGATAATCAATGATCACCTTGGATTCATACATCCAAGTGGTCTGCCCATTCTCTTCGATACGCAGGCAAGGCACTTTGATTTTGCCGCCCTGATCGAGCAACGTCTGGCGATCCTGCTCGTTGTTCTTCGCGTCTCTCAACGCTACTGGCACGTTCAAGCGATGCAGGGCGCGGCGGGTTTTCACGCAGAACGGGCAGGCGTGGAATTGATAAAGTGTCAGATCTTTCGCGGCCGCGTCGACTTGCGCCTGAGCAGCGGCGGGGCGTTTCTTCTTGGCCGGCCGAGTGATGAAATCGATGAAGACAACCAGTTGGCCGAGGCCGACACGAAGCGCTTTGACGAACACGTTGAAAGCCTCACGGTGCAAATGAAGAAGGGCGCGCAGCTTACCCGATTTTTCACGGGCGAAAAAAAACCGGCGATCAACGCCGGCTCTTTTCTGTTGCGAATTACTTGATGAGGCTGAGGAATTCGCTACGGGTTGCTGCGTTTTCGCGGAATTCACCCAGCATCACCGAGGTGATCATCGAGGAATTCTGCTTTTCGACGCCGCGCATCATCATGCACATGTGCTTGGCTTCGATCACTACAGCGACGCCCAGCGCGCCGGTGACTTGCATCACCGCATCGGCGATCTGCCGGCTGAGGTTTTCCTGAATCTGCAGGCGACGGGCGTACATATCGACGATCCGCGCCACTTTCGACAGGCCCAGCACTTTGCCGCTCGGAATGTAGGCGACATGCGCCTTGCCGATGAACGGCAGCAGGTGATGTTCGCACAACGAATACAGCTCGATGTCCTTGACCAGCACCATTTCGCTGTTGTCGGAGCTGAACAGGGCACCGTTGGTGACCTCTTCGAGCGTCTGTGCATAACCGCGGCAGAGGTACTGCATGGCTTTGGCGGCACGCTTTGGCGTGTCGAGCAGGCCCTCGCGGGACACGTCCTCGCCCAATTGGCCGAGAATCGCGGTGTAGTTCTGTTCCAGTGTCACAGGGGCTGATTCCATAAGGGTTTCAGAGGGGTACTGTTTCTGCCTGTACCAATTTTGTACCAATCAAGCTGTTTTCAAGCTTCCCGAGCTCACCCCAGTCGGTGCTGGAGTTTATCCATCGGGCGTATGTCGATAGCAACATCTGAACGCTATGACCGAGCTGAGTGGCAATAAACGCAGGGTTCATACCTGCCATGAGGCACATGGTAGCGTATGTGTGTCGGCAGTTGTATTGCCGGCGGGCGCTAATCGACAGTTCGGTCAACGCAGTCTAGGGGGGGATCGCTCGTCCCCGGTTTTCGAGTGAGCTCCAGATACCTGGTTAGCGGAAACACAATTTAGCCTCACTGTACGTGCTGGACGCCTTTGAAACGTTCAGTTTTTCGCCAAGCTCTACATTTTCAATAGCAAGTAACGCCCGGATATATGAACATTTAATAAATACGTTGTTGTCGCTTAACTGCTACTTAAATGTTGTTTTTTGAGAGCAAGGAAAGTTGCTCTGAGTTCATGCTTCTATGTCCAATCCTAGTGCGTTAAAAATTATGAGTTGCACAGGCTGAATATTGCATTGGCTACTGTGTTTAATTGAACTATTTCAGAAAATGCAAGTTCTATTTCTTGAGCGTTTGTACAAACAAATTTGTAGGGTGAGGATTCGATTTTTACGGGATACCCAGATTCTTCATCTATGATGATAGTGGCAATCTTAGTGCCTTTTGAATTGTCGCGATGTAAGACAACGTAAACATCTTGAACGCTGTAACCTAGAATTACTTCATTGTGGGTTGAGTTTTTGGTAAATAATAATTCTACATTTTCCGATGTGCCTTCGTAGAGCATAGTGGAGATTTGCTCAAGTTTTCTATCGATCTCTTCCTTGTTCAAATTAATTTGATGAGCTTTACTAAGGCCTGCAGCTAGAGCGGTTTTGAAGTCATTCATAATGTCTTGTTACCCTTCCGAATATAGGTAGATGATCGAAGCTTTTGAAAAAGCTCACGCTCAAATAAGCATCTTCGTGATAGTTAAATACGGTTGTTTGTTCTTCATCTAAATGCCAGTTACTATGCCCCATAAATGCAGAGGATACTATGATCTGGTCGAATGTGAACCACTTTGTTACGTGAGAGCTTGATTTATAATAATAAGTGCCGTGACACGGTGATAGCTTTCCGTCACGACTGTAGGGTTGTAGTCCCCCTAAACTTCTCCAAAATGGGTTGTACATGATAAATGGTTTGTCTACTACCACTCGTCTGTCGCGAGTAGCCACCAGTTTGTCGTAAATTGGCTTATCAAATGGTTCGTTATTATAGTCTCCCATAAGTATGATTTTTGCATCGAAGCCTTCCTCATCAAATACTGAGTTTATATCCATCCTAAGCGCGTAACCAAGTTCGTCTCTGCCCAGTTCAGGGCGTGACATTTGGCTTGGCCAGTGAGATATATAGAAATAAAATGTTTCTAATGTGTCGGTTACGAGGAATTTGACCCTAACTCCAACTCTAAGACTGCCTGAATAATGAGGGTGAATTATATTTGTGCTGTCAAGGAACTTAAGCTTTTCACTTCGAAAAAATACAGCGATATCGAATATAATTCGGCCTTCTTTGCCAGTGATGCTTAAGGAGTCAAAGCCAGCTCTTTTAAATGACGGCGCTGTTGTACGAACGAAAGAATCGGAAACCTCACCGAATGCAATTAGGTCTAGATTCATTAGCTCATTAAGGTGGCAGAATCCAAACCATGGACGAAGCGTAGAAGCGGCGTCAGGTTCTTTGGCGGAGGCAACCGGGGGTTTTAGTCCGATATTCCACCAAGCGAAGGTCAGGTTCATGCAAATTTCCAGATACAAAACAGACCAAATAACACATAGGCGAACCTTCGTAGCGGAAGTCTCGTAAAGTAATGATCCGATTGACACGCGATTGGTGGTGCTCTGAACGCGGGCGAAATTTTCGCCGAAGCAATGTCTGGAGGGTGCCGAAAATTGATGAAAAATCCCATTTTTTCGAGTTGCTCCATAATCTAACTTGCTGCCCGTCTAAGATTGCCCGTTTTTGTTTTCTGTAGCAATCAAGCTATTCTCCAGCTTACCTAGCTCTCTCCAGTCTGTACTGGAGTTGATCCATCGGGCATAAGTCGATAGCAACATCTGAACGCTATGACCGAGCTGAGTGGCAATAAACGCAGGGTTCATACCCGCCATAAGGCACATGGTAGCGTATGTGTGTCGGCAGTTGTATTGCCGGCGGGCGCGAATGCCCAATTCAGTTAATGCAGACTGGAAGTGTTTGTCGGTCACGCTCGATTGCTGGATGAATTCGAAATTCTTGGTGGGTGGGAACACATAGCTCGATTCGGTGCGTTTGCGCCGGCTTGGCAAAGCACGTTGCTTCGCCAACAGTTCAGCCTGCTTGATGGCGTGCAGTGCTCGGCTGTTGAGCATGACCTGGCGTCCGTTGCGGGTTTTGGTTCGCTCCTCGATCTTGTAATCAGCGACGATCCGACACACGTTCACCAGCCGTTTTTCCTTGTCGACCTCTTCCCAGCGCAGCGCCGCGATCTCGCTGGGGCGCATGCCGGTGTAGAAGGCGAACTCGAAGTAGGCCGCGTAGATCCGCATCGAATGGGTCAGCGTTTTATATAGGTGATCAATGATCTGGTTGGCCTCGCCAACCGTGAACGGATCGATGGGCTTTTTGGCCTTTACCGGCAGCTCGATGGATTCCACCGGGTTACGGTTGATCAGGCCATCTTTTACTGCGGTACCGAACACCGTGGTCAGGCGCTGAATCGCCGCGCGCTTTACGCCCGGCGTCGGCCATTCAGTGTTCGCTACCACTTTGCGCAGCATCATCGACGTGATGCTGTCCATGGGTAGCATCGCCAGATACGGCATCCAGTACAGATTGAGCGAGCCAAGATAGTTCTTTCGAGTTCCGGCCACGATCTCGCGACTGTTGAGCCACTGCTGGGCGTACTCTCCGAAACGGGGAGTCGCTGAGTAGCTGGCATATGTAGAATTGGGGAACAACTCGGCGTAGCGCTGATCATCCAGAACGCCATGCTTAATCAGACTGGTTACGTTAGCGCGTAAGTCGGCGGCAGCCTTAATCCCCTTCGGCGTTTGGGGATAGGGGAGGGTTTCGCAGCGGCGTTGCCCCTTCCAGGTGAAGCGAATGCGGACGGACTGTCCAGCAAATTCAACTCCGGTGGGCAATCCCATTGGCTCTCGAGCCATGCTTCGTATCTCCTCAGGCTGTAGTAAATGCGGCTATCGATGGTGTTCCAGACACCTTTGGGAATGACGCCTCTGGCGCGCTTGCCTTGCAGCGCTCGGCGTGTGGTGCCGACCAACTCGGCCATCTTGTCTTCTGGAATTTTGTCCAGGTGGTAAGAGGACAGCGACGGTTCCGCAGTGTCATCGCAACGCTTGTTTTTCTCAGCAGGTAGCGCGGGTAAATTGTTGTTGCCAGTCGGAACTTGGTCACCAACATGTAAGCGCACGCTGCTTTCATCTGACATGCGATAGTGAGTTGGTCCGAAGTAGGAGAATGAGGTGTTCATACGCCTTCTCCTTGCACAACCACCTGCAGCAGTCCGGCCATGATCAGCGCCTGCTCGCGAAGGAACCGGGTGTCTCGCTCAAGTTTTTTGCCTGTGCGAAATGCACTGAATGTTTCAGCAGCAACCCGGAGGTGCTCTGCAATATCGAGCAGAACTCGCTGCTCTTTTGATCCGAATGCTTGGCTTTCTCTGAGTTGTCTGCACTGCCTCGCCAGATTTCGGTGATCAGTGCTAATGAACTGGGCGGAAGCCTTCAACTGACGGATAGTTTTGGCGAACTCAGCGCGCTGACTGTCGTCCGCTTCTAGCTTTCCATAGCTCCGTCCCATTTTGTAGCCGGCCCATACGAGGAGGCCGGTGAAAGCGATTAGGATGATTAGCGCGCAAATTTGGATTGTAGTCATGTGCTGTGAGCCTCTGTAAAATCCTTCGCCGGGATGCATGGTGAGAGGCCGGCGGGGGGGAAGTGATAACCCGAGTTCAAATCAAGCTGCTTGCTTAGCCGCTTGGGTGTCGAGGAACTCGGCCAGGTCGTGCAGGTACACCACTCTTTGGGCGCGAGCCGACCCGTGCAGACGCTTCACGACCAGCGCGATACGACCTGCCTTTATCTCGGCAAGTAGGTAGCGGTCGGTGCGAATGTGAGCGAAGTACTGTTCTCGAACAGCGGCCAGGGTCGGGCATGGAGTAGCGAATTGACGTCGCAATTGTTCTAGTGTGTTGTTCATGCTGCGTTCTCCCCGTACCCCTCCGATGGGGGCAGCAACTTAAGGCGAATCAGTTCGGCCAGGCCGTCCTTACTTTTGCCCATTGCAGCCGCACAAATGTTGCCCTTGGCGTCAGCCACTACCGCTCCGAATGGATACTCAGGCGAGTTGGTCGGCGTAACGTAGGCGACTTGCCCATCAAGGATCACGTTGTTGACGCAGCGGAATACCTCGGCCAGTTCGGTGCTCAGTACGGGCATGCTTTCCAGTAATTGGATGGCTTCCGTTGAGGCGCCAACGAGCGTTGCGCGGCTGACTACCCCCGGGCAGCTCAAGTAGATCGGGATCAGCTTCAGGGCGCCGAGGGCCTGCGTGTAGGCATTGAGGTTGTTGGTTTTCATGCAGCGGCGTCCTTTTTGGTAATGATGATTCCTAGCTTCTTGGCCAGCCATTCGATCCCTTCTTCCTTCACCATCACCACGGCGTAATGACGGCACTTGTTTAGGGACGGAATCACGGTGCTGCGCGGATCCGAATACATATAGCCTCGATCACGGTACTGGCTGGCTAGATCGCCACTGCTGTTGAGAATGCCCAGCTCCCGCAACCTGGTGCGGAAGGCGCGGGGCTTGAGTCCGAGCAATGCGGCGGATTCGTCCAGGGTGCGGTTTGTCATAACGCTGCCTCAGGCCGCCGCAGCACGGGTGTGCAGGGTGTCCACAATATGATTTAGGTTGGTGAAGAACTCTTCGAAGGACCCATCATTCGGTACGCAGATATCTCCCGGCGCGCGTATGACGCCGTTTTCACTGATGTGCTGGTTGACGGTCACAGCGGCTATTCGCTCTATGTGAATCACCACCCCGCCACGCTTACGGATGAAGTCCGCTTCGTTTTCGAACCGCACGTCGCTGACGACAAAGCTACGTGTTTCGTCGTGGGTGCGAGCGAGTAGGTCGAGGTTCTGTTCCGCAAGCAGCAGCCAGAGTTCGGGATGTACGTTGTTGCGACCCCACTCGGTGCCAAGTGATTGCATTAACTGGCGAGGGGAACGGCCGAGCCATGGCAGTGGCAGTTCCTTCTGGGCACCTTCGAAGTCGCAAGGGCTTAAGTTGAGGATGTGCATCAGACCGTCACGCAGTGGATCAGCGAATGCGTAAGCCTGGAATCCATGGTGGCTGACCAGATGCTGCGCGGCGGTGTCTTTGCCAGAGCGGGCGACGCCAGCGAGGCCAATTAGTAGAGGTTTCATGCTGCATCACCCCCGAACGGTCCGCATTCGTGAGTAATTACATTTACTTTTGTCGGTGCTAAGCGAGTGCCTGGCGTGATGACTACCAGTAGGCCGGTGCGTTTTTGAATCTCTTTCACGGCTTCCGGGTTAGTGCAGGCTGACGGGTGTAGGTACACCGGGCAGCGAGTGTTGCTGTGCTGTGTTGTTTGCATGTTCGTACTCTTTGGTGAGAGATTTACGATGCAAACGATACAAATACGTATTGATTCAGTCAATACGTATTTGAATTGATTTTTCATGGCACAAAAAAGACCCGCATCGCTGCGGGCCTGTTAAGGGGTTATGTATTAGAAAATTTCGAGCTTCGAAAATACTACGCCACAAATGATCGCGTCGGCCCCTAACTCAATGATTGGCTCTGGCCACGCTGGATTCAGCGGTTTCAGAAACCGGCGGCTGCCCTCCATCACCAATTGCTTGAAAGTTGCTTCTTGGCTATCCACGAGCTTGGCAATCACAAGAGAACCATTTTCCGCATCTTTCGCGGGATCAACAAAGATGATGTCTCCGTCTCGAAAGGATCGACGTTCATGTTGATTGAACATGGATAGTCCACGTACTCGCAAGGCATAGCTCTGGCTGCTATGGGAAGCGGCGCATGGCAGCCATATCTCTGCATCATCAAGGGTCCTAACATCTTCAATCTCACACCATGCGCCTGCCTGAACCCATGAGATGAGAGGGACATAGCCTTTAATAGCTGGCCCAGGTTCAACGTTGGTCTCATTCGCAGATGGCGCGCCCTGATCAATCATCGGGTCTTTGTGTTCGCCTCCCTTCCAAAGCCAGTTGCTACTGACCTTCAAAGCTTTGCTGATCTTTTCGATATTTTCATGGCGAGGGCTGGTTACCGCGTTCGTCACAATTCTATGAATCGTCGGTTGCGGAACGCCGGACCGTCGGCCGAGTTCGCCTTCTGACAGCCCCAATTCCTGCATGCGTTGGGCGATGCGGTCTCCGATCACTTTTTCTCTGCCTTGATTCAAAAACGTATCGCCGAGTGTATTGAATCATTCAATACGTTTGTGTATTGTAGCGGCCAATGCGAAAGCGCATCGGTAAACGGTATGACTATCCAAGAAATGCTTGCAGAGCTGCTGCGGTCTGGTTTGTCCCAGAGAGTTATTGCAGATCGCGTAGGAACAACACAGCCGACCATCAATCGTGCCGCGAAAGGTGCAGATGTTCGGTACGTAACGGGTAAGGCAATCGAATGCCTATACACCCAAGAGAAAGAAGCGGCCGATCTTAAGTCGGCAGCTTAAAGGTGCTGAGCTGGGGCCTCTCACCAAAGAATCCCCCAGCCCAGCTACGACGATACACAGCACATGCACATCGGTCGTGGTCGTAGGATAGGGTTTACCCTGAACTATGGCTACACCGTAAATAGGGGATTTACGGTTATGAGTCGCACAGATCTTTTGCCGGACGCTGGTCCGGTCCTGCCTCTACGCCAAGCGATCTATCGCGCTGGTCGTGACTACAAGGGCGGAATTACCGCCCTTGCCTTTGAAATGGTGTTGGACAACGACACCCTCCAGAAGAAACTCAAGCTCGATGAAGAACGCCGCTGGCTGAATCCAGATGAGCTTGAGGAAGTGATCAGGCTGACCGCTGATCCACGCTTGCTGGACGCATTGATGCGTCCAGCAGGTGCGGTTTGGTACCGGCCGGTGGCCGTACCGGCAACCCGTGATGCCTTGAAAGCGGTTGGTAAGCTGCTCGGGGAAACCGGTGAATTCGTGGCCAAGATGCACGACGGCGCGGCGGATAACGTTTGGGAGCTTCATGAAGTCGTGGATCTCGAAAAGCACGGAATGGATGTGATCCGCGAAGTCCTTGGAATCATGGCGGGTGCTCGTCAGGCGATGGAGGATCGCATCAATGGCTGATGATATCGACCGCGCAAACGAGCAGGCGCAATACCTGCTTGATATTGCTATTCATCGCAGTCGCCGCATGCCATCGAGCCGCGTTAGCGCGCAGTTCTGTGACGACTGCGACGAACCAATCCCGTTGCTTCGACAGCAGAAGGTTGAAGGTTGCGAGACCTGCATCTCTTGTCAGGAGTTGCGGGAGGCCCGGCGATGAGTGAATCGGGCAAAGGAACAGCCATCGCTATATGGGCAAGGCGTTACATCAGTACTTTTGACTTGGCACTCGTATCGATTGATCCAGGTGAAAAGGCTCCGAAAGGCCTAGGGTGGAATAAGCCCGGAGGCTATATCACCGACGCCGATACGGCCGAGGCGTTCTGGCAACGAAACCCAAATCACAACCTTGGCGTCGTGCTGGGGCCGAGCCGCGTTTGTTCACTGGATGTTGATGACGTTCAATGGACGCGGCATGTTCTATATGAACTGTTGGGCCTTGACCTTGATGCGATGGCAGTAGTGTTCCCGACTATCGTCGGGAATCCGCTGCGAATCCGGGTGGTGTTCAAGGTGCCGGAAGGCATCGAACTCACGCGTCATTCACTTTCATGGCCGAATGAAAAAGACCCGGACGGTTCGATTTTCAAAGGGTTGATGGACAAGGCTAAGGTTGCGAAAGAGCAAGGTGATCTTGCCGCAGAAGCTGCTGCACGAACCGAAGCCGAGCCGTTCAAACGCTTCACGGTCTTTGAACTACGTGCGGGATTGGTGCAAGACGTATTTCCACCATCAATTCATCCCGGTACCGGCAAACCTTACACCTGGAAAACTGCTCCAAGTGCTACTGACGGGCTACCGACGCTGACCAACGAGCTGCTTACCATTTGGCAGAATTGGGAGTTTTTTAAGCGAGATGCCGAAGCTGCGTGTCCATGGGCGGTTGCGCCACCAAAGCCACCGGTCAAAGCCCAAAAGCGTCCTGCACGCGGTGGCGGTAAACAGCCCTCGGTAATTGATGAATTCAACCGTTGTCACGATGTTGCGGAGCTTCTTCGTGCCCATGGATACATCAAGCGAGGCAATAAGTGGCTGTACCCTCAAAGCAGCACCGGTCTGCCAGGGGTGACAATCAGTGAGGACAAGGTTTATTCGCACCACGGTGCTGACCCTCTCGCGAACGGGCATCAGAACGACGCCTTTGAAGTGTTCTGCTTACTCGAGCACGGTGGCGATCAGTCGAAGGCTGTGAAGGATGCTGCGCGAATGTTGGGGATGCAATACGCCGCCCGTCCAGATCCGAATGATCTTCCCCCCACCCCATCCGGTGAATTGAGCGGGCCGATCTCCGACGAAACTTGCCCGTCCAGCGAGGCCGCTCCTGCTCCTGACGGGGGGGCGGGGGAGGTCATATCGTTGGATCACATTCTGCGTCGTTTTGCGTTGGTCGAGGGCACCACGCACGTGTGGGACTGCGACCAATCGAAGGTAATGAAGAAGTCCGCCTTCGAAGCTCGCGTGGGCAAGCCTCTGGCCAAAGCCTGGTTGGACGACACCGGAAAGAGGCTGATTTCTGACGACCATGTTCGCGAGATCGAGCAGGCGCGCCGCATGGCTGGGAAGAAAGGCGGTGCATTCGGGATGTCTCCAACCGATCGCTACGTTTACATCGATGGCACCAAAGACGTTTGGGATCGGGAAAAGAAGCGGCGTATAGCCGAGGGCGCGGTGAAGATGGCGCTGGGTGACACTTACCCGCTGTGGTTGAACAGCAGTGAGCGCCGCACCGTCGATGTTGAACACATCGTGTTTGATCCGACCATGACGAAGGATCCTGCGGTGTACATCAATACCTTTGACGGGTTGCCGCTTGAGCCAGTCAGGGATGATGCAGCGTGTGCCAACCTGCGTTGGCTGATTTCATTTCTTTGTAACCACGATGAAGCTGCAACCGATTGGCTAACTCGCTGGCTGGCGTATCCGCTGCAGCACCTCGGCGCCAAGATGGATACCGCTGTGTTGATGCATTCGATCATGGAAGGTTCGGGCAAGAGCCTTTTGTTCGCTGACGCACTCGGCATGCTTTACGGCCAATACGCGGCGACTGTTGGTCAGACGCAATTGGAAAGCAGTTTCAACGCGTGGCAAAGCCGCAAATTGTGGTCGGTATTTGAAGAGGTCGTCAGTCGCGATCAACGTTACAACCAGGTGGGCAAGATCAAGCACTTGATCACTGGTAAAACGGTGCGGATGGAGTCGAAATTCATTAATGGCTGGGAAGAAGCCAACCACATGAACGCGGTGTTTCTCAGCAACGAGATTCTTCCGTGGCCAATCAGCGACAGTGATCGACGAATGCTCGTCATGTGGCCTATGGAGACCCTGCCAGTCGCAAGGCAAAAGGCGATTGGTCGTGAACTGGAGCAGGGTGGGGTGGCAGCGCTCTACGGTTG
This sequence comes from Pseudomonas sp. RIT-PI-o, assembly GCF_001297215.1. NCBI lineage: Bacteria > Pseudomonadati > Pseudomonadota > Gammaproteobacteria > Pseudomonadales > Pseudomonadaceae > Pseudomonas > Pseudomonas sp. RIT-PI-o. The sequence goes on from NZ_LHPA01000033.1 coordinate 26,466, forward strand.
GTTGCTGTCTGTCGATCTAGGGGACTTCAACCAGCGCACGCGGCCGCCATCGACCGAGGCGCGTGAGCGTTTGGTGGCCTTGAGCCGGGCCGGCTGGCAAACATTTTTGCATCTGTGGAAGTACAGCGAGCTGGGGCATGGGCTTTGGGGACCGTGTCTTTCGACCGACCTCTATTCGTTGTTTCTCGAATGGTGCCAGCGCAACAAAGAGCACGTGATGAGTCAGACCAAGTTCTCTCTATTCATCAGTTCCGAGGTGGATAAAACGCGGGCGATACCCTGGACTGACGGCAATAACCGACGCTTCGGCGCGTTTTTCTTTCCTGTGGATCTGGATGCTTCCCCGCCCCCATCACTCAAGGCGGCAGAGCTGGGCAAACAGGTGGAGAACTGGCGGGCGAAGGCCAAGCTGGGGGGGTGGCACGTGGACAGCCGGGGTCAAATTAAGGCGCTTGCAGCATGACTATTTTTAAAAGTGTGTTGGGTGTGTTGAGTGTGTGTCGGGTTGATTTTGAATACCCCACACAATTTGAGTTCCCGAGTTACATGCCTTCGCGGGTGTTGTGTGGGGTGTGTTGGGTTTTGTGTCGCGCACGCGCATGCGTGACGTTCTTTGCAACGGATTCAACGGAACGAAATTTTTCTTATGCGAAGACTGATAAACCCAACAAACCCAACACACTCAACTCAAGTTTGATTGAGGCATTGAATTTAAAGGGATTTATATGTGTTGGGTTTGTGTCGGGTTGCGGTCTTTCTGTGTTGGGTTGGATTTTACGGGGGCAGGGCAATGATTGAGGCGATGGAGTTATTGCTGAAACATTGGGGCGAGCAATGCCGACACGCCGGTGAAGCGGGAGGCATGGGTAGCCCGATGGCGACGATCATGGAGTGGGGCGGTTGTGCGCCAAGGGGCACACCCGGTTCTCGGATCCTTCTCGGCGGTGGCGCAGGTCCAGATGCAATTGCGCAGGAAATTGGTGCCGCCCTTTCCGAGATTGCCCGGCAAGATAGTCGGGGTGAAATGCTGCAACAGTTAGCAGTTATGCGTTACGGCTTAGACCCTGCACCGACATGGGCAGCGCAGATGCACGAACTGGGCTACGTCTCAAAGGCGAAGCAAACCTATTACGATCTTGTGCACCGTCTACATGTCCGACTCTTTGAGGTGCTGGCCGAACGCAGGGACGCACGTAAGTGGCTTACCGTTGGTCGGGGCGCGTTACCTCAAAGTCTCCTCAAAGTTGCGTCAAAGTTGCGTCAAGTTGGATAACCGAAAATGCCCCCTTTTCGGTTCCGTACTCAGGGGGTAAAAAGTCCCCACGATATGGATTCTGCGCCTTGGCGCTTCCCCGAGCACGTGCTGTGCACTTCGTCCTGGCGTATGCCGCGACATTGAAAACCCTGCCCTCCGGCGGGGTTTTCTTTTTTGTGTTCGGCATGCTCCTTCACTTGAGGCACAACATGACAAATGAGCAGCAAGCGCTGGCAGAAATGCCGATCTGGTTGGTTATCGTCCTGGCTCTGGTCGGCGGCGTATCCGGTGAGATGTGGCGAGCAGACAAGGATGGTGCCCGTGGCTGGGCGCTGATGCGTCGGCTTGCGCTTCGATCCGGTGCCTGCATTGTCTGCGGAGTCTCGGCAATGATGCTGATGATCGCGGCGGGCATGTCGCTCTGGACGGCGGGCGCCTTGGGTTGTCTCACGGCAATGGCCGGCGCAGATGTTGCCATCGGCTTGTACGAACGCTGGGCTGCCAAGCGGCTTGGCGTGTGCGATGTCCCGCCGAATGGCAGCGGACCAGCCTGAAACCGCCGGGGACCCTGGGGTTATTCGGAGGGTACGGGGTCGGAAACCCGCGGGAAAGTGTTAGCGGGAGTGCCCTCAGCTTACTGAAATTTCAATCATTGAAATCTTGAAAGGATTCATTGAAATATGTTGAAAAAGGAGGGCTCATGACAGAACCAACCTACCTGTCGAAGAGCGCCTTCGCGGCCCGGCTCGGCAGGTCGCCGAGTTACATCACCTGGCTGAAAGACAACAACCGTCTGGTGCTATCGCCCAACGGCAAACAGGTTGATGTGCATGCCACCGAAGCGCTGATTCGTGACACCGCCGACCCGAGCAAGGTCGCCGTCGCCGAACGTCACCAGCAGGACCGGATTCAGCGTGACGTTTACAGCCAACTGTCCACCCAGGCCGAGCCGACTTCCACAGCTGCACCGCCGCAGGTGCTTACCGTCGACGGCAAGCTCCCCGACTTCCAGAAGGCCCGCGCCCTGCGCGAGCACAACATGGCCAAGCTCGCGGAGATCGAGCTCGGCAAAGCCCAAGGCGCGCTGGTTTCCAAGGAGGCAGTCGAAACGGGTGCCTATAACGCCGGCCGCTTGTTGCGCGATCAGCTTTTCGGTCCGCTACCGCAGCTGTCCCATGACCTGGCGGCCATGACCGATCCTTGGCTGATCGAAAAACACCTGACCGCCACTTTCCGCCGAACGCTGGAAGAAGCCGAGCGCCTCTCTGCAGCGGACCTTGACCACGCCATTACTACGGACTGAACCCATGCACACGGAATTTCCTGACGGTGCAGAGGTGTACCGTGAGGCTTATTTCCGTGGACTGCGTCCCGACCCCGATCTCTGGATCGACGAATGGGCCGACGAGTACATGCGAATCCCGCGTGACACCGGTGCCCCTGAGCCCGGCCAGTACCGCACCTCACGGACACCTTATGCCCGCGAGCCAATGCGCTGCCTTTCGCCGGCTCACCCTTGCAGACGCGTGGTCACCATGGTGGCCTCGCAGTTGATGAAAACCCAGATCGCCCTTAACTGGATGGGTGGCCTGATCCACATGGCACCGTCGAACATCTTGGCGCTTCTCCCCAGCCTCGGCCTGTCCAAGCGGGTTTCGGGGCGAATCAGCAAGACCATTAAGGCCACTCCCGTTCTGCGCGAGCGGGTCGCGGCCACCCGCTCGCGGGACGCACGCAACACGATGGACACCAAGGAATTCGAGGGTGGTTCGCTGTACGTCACCACCGCCGGTTCTGCGGCCAACCTTTCGGAGTTGTCGGCGCGTTATATCTACGGCGACGAAGTCGACCGCTGGGAGAACGACGTCGGCCAAGAGGGTGACCCCATCAAACTGGCAGAGACGCGGGCGACCAACTTCGGTCGCAACGCCAAGATCTACTTCTCCAGCTCGCCGACGATCAAAGGCGCCTCGCGAATCGCTGACCTGTTCGAGTCCAGCGACCAGCGCTATTACCACGTGCCATGCCCTACCTGCGGTCACATGCAGGTGCTGGAGTGGGAGCGGCTGCATTACAGCAAAGACTTCAGCACTGTTCATTACGAGTGCGCTGCCCCTGAATGCGATGTGCTGATCGAGGAACACCACAAGAGCGACATGCTTGCCCGAGGCGAGTGGCGTGCCCATGCAGCTGGCGACGGAAAGACCGTTGGCTTTCATCTCAACGCACTGTATTCGCCAACCGGCTGGATGGACTGGGCTTCACTTGCCATCGAGTTTGAGGACGCCAAAAAAGCCCAGGCTCAAGGGGATACCAGCCTGATGCAGGTGTTCTACAACACCCGTCTCGCGAAGGTCTGGGACAGCGCACTCGAGCAGACGAAGGCGGAGGTGCTGATCGCTCGGGCGCGGCTGGAAAACTACACCCTCGGTTCGATGCCGATCGGTGTGCTGATGCTGACCGGTGCCGTCGACGTCCAAGCCAACCGTCTGGAGTTGATGGTGATGGGCTTCGGCGTCGGCATGGAGCGCTGGGTTGTTGACCACCAGATCATCTGGGGCGACCCGGCAGACGAACGCACCTGGGCGGTGCTGGACGAGAAACTCAAGGCTCGTTACCGGCATCCCTGCGGTGTAGGTCTGGCGATTCTCGCCGTGGGCGTCGACTCCGGCGGTCATCACACCGATGAGGTCTACCAGTTCTGCCGCGTTCGTCGCTGGCGCAACATCTTCGCCATCAAGGGCGCAAGCAAGCCTGGCAGGCCAGTGATTGCACAGCGCCCGTCAATGGTTGACGTAACGTGGAAAGGCCAGACCGAACGCAACGGCGCCGAGCTGTGGTTCGTCGGCACCGACACCGCCAAAGACTGGATCTACAACCGCTATCCATTCCCGGACGGTCCCGGATCGCTGCACTTTGCCAATGACCTGCCGGACGAATTCTTCGCCCAGTGCGTCGCCGAACGCAAAGTCGTGCGATACGTGCGCGGCCACAAGCGCATCGAATGGGTGAAGGGCAAGGCAGAGCGCAACGAAGCGCTCGACCTGATGGTGTACTGCCTTGCGATGGCGCATTACCTCGGCATCAACCGCTACCAGGAGCACGATTGGGACAGGGTGCGACAAGCCCTGGCGCAGTCCGGCTTGTTCGATGACGCCTTGAGCATCGAGCCTGTCCAGGGCGAGCGACTTGATGCTGAGCAAACACCGGCACCCGCTGCTGTACGTCAAGCCCAATCCGCACCACCACCCGCTGCACCGGTTACACAATCGCGACCGGCAGCCCCCCCTCAACGCCGCAGCTCAGCCAGCGGCTACCTGAAGAGACGCTGATATGTCCTTTACGAAAAAGCACCTCGACGCGGTTGAGGCGGCCATTGCTCGCGGTGAGAAAACTGTGCGCTACACCGACCGCACCGTGGAATACCGCACTGTCGATGAACTGCTCAAGGCGCGCGAAGAAATACGCTCTTCGCTTGCCAGCGCTGCCGGGCCACGCTCGCGCGTGGTCCGGCTTTACCATGCAGGGAAGGGGGTCTGATGGCCCGACAGTTTCCAACATTGACCCGTAACGGATTTGTCCTGCCGTCCAACATCAAGGCCAGCTACGAAGGCGCTGGGGAAGGGCGCCGTTCCACTGGCTGGGACGCTCCCGACAACGGGATCAACAGCATCAACACCCCGGCACTGCGCAACCTGCGGTCGCGCTCGCGGGCGGCGGTTCGCAATGACCCATATGCCTTCAATGTCATCGACAAGCGCGTGAGTAACCTGATCGGCACGGGCATCACCCCTCGGCCTACGACCGACGATGATGCGTTGCGCAAACTGCTGCAGGAGCTGTGGGGGGATTGGGTCGATGAGTCGGATGCGGATGATCGCACCGACTTCTACGGTCAGCAGGCGCTGGTGGCGCGCACGGTGGAAACATCGGGTGAATGCTTTGTTCGCTTGCGTCCTCGCAGTCTGGATGACGGTTTGGCGGTACCGCTGCAGCTGCAAATCCTGGCACCGGAATTCGTGCCGCACGACAAATTCGAGAGCACCAAAAACGGCAACGTCATCCGCGCCGGTATCGAGTTCACTCCCGGTGGCAAGCGGGCGGCGTACTGGATGTACCTGTCGCATCCGCGCGATGCGGCCTCGCTGAACGCCGGTTACAACCAGTTGGTCCGCGTGCCGGCGGCCCAGGTGCTGCACATCTTCGAACCGGTGGAGCCAGGCCAGTTGCGCGGCGTGCCGCGATTGTCGCCGGTGCTCAAGCGCCTGCGAAGTCTCGACAATTACGACGACGCGGTGCTGTTCCGGCAGGAAGTGGCCAACCTCTTTGCCGGTTTCATCAAGCGTCCAGCGCCGGACTCGGGGCCTCTTCCCAGAGATCCGGTGACCGGTCAGCCGCTCGATCTGGATCGCGATGGCTTCACCCCGATGGTCGCGCTCGAACCCGGCACCATGCAGGAACTGGGGGCAGGCGAGGAGGTTGAGTTCTCCAAACCGCCAGACGCCGGCAACAACTATCCGGACTTCATGCGTCAGCAGTTGATGGCTGCTGCAGCGGGGTCGGGTACGCCTTACGAGATCCTCACCGGCGACATGCGCGGTATCAACGACCGGGCTCTTCGGGTGGTGCTCAACGAATTTCGACGCCGTCTGGAACAACTGCAATTCAGCGTGTACGTCCATCAACTTTGCCGTCCTGTACGGGCGGCGTGGATGGACATGGCGGTGCTATCTGGCGTTCTCGTGTTGGACGATTACGCACAGAAACGCCGCCAGTACCTGCGCACTCGCTGGGTTCCGCAAGGCTGGGCCTACATCCAGCCAGTGCAGGACGTGCAGGCACGCCGGATGGAAGTACAGGCCGGGTTTTCTTCCCGCAGCGAGATGGTCCTGCGCACCGGCTACGACGCCGAAACGGTCGATCTGGAAAACGCCGCCGATTTGGCACGGGCCACAAAACTGGGCCTCAACTACAACACCCTTGATGCCGTCGAAGACACCGACGACAAGGAGCAACCATGAGCAAACAAGCGCGACCGCGCATTTACAACCGCGCGGGCAAGCGCGTCGAGGTTCAGGACAGGACCTGGTACGCCCTGCAGGCCAGCGGAGAAGCCACCGAGCGAGTGATCGAAGTTTTCGTCTATGGCGAGATCGGCGCGTGGGGCATCACAGCCAATCAGTTCGTGCAGGATCTGCGCGCCATGGATGATGGTGTGTCTCCGGTGGTGGCCGCGTTCAACAGTATCGGTGGCGACCTGTTCGACGGACTGGCCATGCACAATGCGCTGTCGCGTCTGGGCGAGCGCTGCACCGGGCGAATCGATGCACTGGCCGCCAGTGCGGCCAGTGTCGCCGTGTGCGGTGCGCACCGGGTGGTAATCGCTTCCAACGCGATGTTGATGATTCACAACCCCTGGACCTACGCCGCCGGTGACGCTGAAGACTTCCGCAAAGTCGCCGACGTTCTCGACCAGACCATGGAAGCGATCATTGCCGCGTACAAGGCCAAAGCCCCCGAAATTGATGAGGTGGAGCTGCGGCGTTTGGTGGCGGCTGAGACCTGGCTGACCGCCAACGAAGCGGTGGCTTTGGGCCTGGCTGATGAGGTGGGCGACGGCGTCAAAGTCAAAGCTTGTCTCGGTCAAGGCGCGGTGCTGCAACGGTTCCAGAACGCGCCGCCTGAATTACTGGCCCAGCTCGATGAGCCGCCTGAATCGGAACCCGAACTCGAACCTATCGATCCGCCACTGGCGCCGCCTGTAGTGGACTCGGCCAAGTTGGCACTGATGATCACTCAGCGCTGCGCGGCGGCGGGCATCAGCAACCTGGTCGAGCCGCTGCTCAACTCCACCCAGCTCGAAAGCGAGGAAATCGTTCTCGCCGGCCTGGCACGCGCCAAGGCGGTGAACGACCTCTGCGTCGCCGCGCGTCTGCCGGAATTCAGCGCCGAGTATGTCGCGGCCGGTCTGGATGTGGCGGCGGTTCGGGCGCGTCTGTTCGACAAGATTGTCACCAGCGGCAAAGGCTTCGAAATCGATAACAGTCTGCCGCTGGCGGATGACCCAGCGCCCAAGGCGCTGGCCAAACAACCTGACCCCAACTCGATTTGGGCTGCTCGCCAAGCGGCTCAAACTGGAACCGCGCACGGCGCGAAAGGAGCACGAGCATGACCATCAAACAGGAACCGATGCACGCAGGCGAATTCCTGCTGTCCGAGGGCGCCGGCACGATCTCGCGCGAAGCGATCAATGTCGCGGCGGGTCCAGCATTGTGGCCGGGCCAAATTCTCGGGCTGGTGACCGCCACCGGCGAATTCGCACCGTACGAACCGACTGCTGAGGACGGCACTGAAAACGCGGTCGCCATTCTCTACGGCCCGTTGGGCGAATCCGATGTGGTGCGTCGCGGTCGCGCCGTGGTGCGGTTGGCCGAAGTCAGCGAAGCGCATTTGACCGGTCTGGATCTGGCCGCCGAGAAAGCACTCGCCACTCATTTCGTGATCGTTCGCTAAGGCGATCCTTCTTTTGTATGCATCCCGCCGCGTGCGGGATTTTTCGTTTCTGGAGAGTACCCATGGCCGATATCGCCATTTTTGACGACGAAGCGTTTACCGTTACTTCGCTCACCGCTGCACTCAATGATCAACCGTACCTGCCAGGGCGCATCAGCGCTCTGGGCCTGTTCCGCGAGGAAGGCATCACCACCCTGACCGTGCAGATTGAAAAGGACGGCGACACCCTGGCACTGGTGCCGGCCGGTGAGCGCGGTGGTTCTGGCCTGGTGGTTGCTGCGAGCAAGCGCAACCTGATCCCGTTCAACACCGTCCACCTGCCTGAGCGCTTCACCATCAAGGCCGACGAGATCCAAGGCATCCGTGCCTTCGGTACTCGCACTGAGCTTCAGGCAGTGCAGGATGTGGTCAATGCGCGGCTGGCCAAGGCGCGGCGACAGTTGGACGCCACGCACGAATTCCAGCGTATGGGGGCACTGAATGGCCAGATCCTCGACGCCGATGGCAAAACCGTGCTGCTTGATCTCTATGATCGCTTCGGTGTGGAGCGCCAAAAGTTGTCCATGGGGCTGGCTGATGCGGGCACGGAACTGCGGGTCAAGTGCGGTGAAGCGCTGGACATGCAGGAAGACGCGCTCGGCAGCGTGACCAGCACCGGTTCTCGCGCCTTCTGCGGCAAGAACTTCTGGAACAAGCTGATCGTTCACAAGTCGGTCAAAGAAACCTACCTCAACAGTCAGCAAGCGGCGGCCTTGCGTGGTGATGCGCGCGAAAGCTTCGAGTTCGGCGGCATCATCTGGGAGCGCTATCGTGGCAAGGTCGCCGGTGTGTCTTTCGTCCACGACGACAAGGCACTGCTGGTGCCTGAAGGCGTGCCGGATCTGTACATCTCGGTGTTCGCGCCGGCCGACTACATGGAAACGGTCAACACCCAAGGCATTCCGTACTACAGCATGATCGAGCCACTGCCCTTCAACAAAGGCATGGCTGGCGAAGCCCAGTCCAACCCGCTGCATCTGTGCACCCGACCGCGGGCCCAGATCCTGCTGGAGCTCTGACCGTGGGTTTTCGCGATCTGATCGCCGAGGTCGACGCGGTGGTGTTCGAAACGCTGGGCGATACCGCGCGGATCGAGGGTCGCGCAGAGCCGGTGTTCGGCATGTTTGCCGCGCCCTGGCTGCAACCCAAGTTCGGCAAGCTCAACACCGGGTTGCGTGAGCCTCGCTTCGAGATCCGCGTCAGCGATTCGCAAGGTCTGGAGCAGGGCATGCTGGTCAGTGTTGACCTGCCTGCCCTAGATGGCGGCGGTGACTACGACTTGATCCAGCTCGAACCGAGCGGCGACGGACTGGTCGCCCTGATTCTGAGGTTGCGGCCATGAGTGTTGGCAGCTATTTCAAACCCTCGGCGGGGGGCGGGATGATCTCTATCCAGTCTTCGGCCGCAGACTTTCAGGCGTTCCAGGACTTTGCCAAGGTGGTGCCGAAAGCGGCTGCGGCGGCGCATCGGCGCGCGATCAACAAAACGTTGGGCTGGTTGCGCACGCATATCGCACGAGCGGTCAGCCGGTCAGAGCGCATCGCCGTTGCAGCGGTGCGTCAGCGGTTGCGCAGCTATCCGGTTTCCGGCGCTGCCGCGAGCGGCAAACTGTGGTTCGGTTTGAATGCCATCGAGTCCAGCCGGATCGGCCGGGCGCGGCAGACCGGCACCGGCGTGTCAGTGGCGGGCCGGCGTTACCAAGGGGCTTTCCTCAAGAAGGTCTACGGCAACAAGCCCGACATCTGGATCCGCACGGCCAGCAAGCATTTCAACGCGGATGACTACCCTGACAGCACGGTCTCCCCCGGTCGCGGGCCGAGTTCGGGCTGGGTCGCCGAAAACGGTAGTCGTTTCCCGTTGGCCAAGGCCAAGGTATCGCTGGAGCAAGCCCGGCCGCACTTCGAAAGCTGGGTAAAAAAAGCGGATGAGCGCCTGCTGGAGATCCTCAAGCAGGAACTCAACTTTGAGCTGCAGAAATACCTCAAGAGGATCGGCAATGTCTGAGGAACCTTTTAGCCTTGATCAGCTTTATCGGGCGGTAGAACAGCATCTGCGTACCCACTTGGCTGGCGTGCAAGCCGTCACAGCCTGGCCAGACATTAAGGATCGCGTGTTGCTGCCCGCAGTGTTTCTGGAAGTGGCCGAGATCGAGCCGGGTACCGATATCGGCACCGGCGAAACCTCGCTGGTGTGCAAGTTCGAGGCGCGCATCATCGTCGACCCGATCAAGCCGAATCATCAGCAGCAGGCCGTGCAGTTAGCGACGCAGTTGGCGGTGCTGCTGCGAGCGCAGACGTGGGGGTTGGCAGTTGAACCCGCCGAGTTTGTGCAATCGCTGCAGGACTGGACCCAGCCGCATCTGGATGGATACACGGTGTGGCTGGTGGAGTGGACTCAGCAGGTTTATCTCGGCGTTGAGGAATGGCCGTGGTTGGACGAACCGCCGGGTACGTTGATGCTGGACGTTGATCCGGGTGATGGGCCATTCAGGCCCGAGGATCTGCCGTGAGTTACGCAAGCGCCCAGCATGACCGCATGATCGCGGGGGCGGTGAAGGCTTGCTACGTGGTCGCGGTGGATCTGTCCGCTTCGCCGCCGGTATGTCGCGTGTCGGACGGCAGTGAATGGGTTAGCGCCTGGGTGCGGTGGCACAGCATCGCAGCGGGTAAGGCCAGGCATTGGCGCGCACCTTCCTTGGGCGAGCAGGGCAGCTTGATCAGTCCCAGCGGCGACGTGTCGCAAGGCACGTTTGTCCCGGGCCTGTATGGCAATGCCGGACCGCCGCCGGACAACCGCGACCATGTCGAGGTGTGGCGCTTCGATGATGGCGGCGCGCTGATCTACGACTGGCAGGCCAAGAGCTACACCATCACCCTGCCGAGCGGTACGGTCACCATCAAAGTGGCCAGCACCGAAGCGGTCGTAACCGATAGCGCGGTGAACGTGACCACCGGCAACATCAATCTGAAAGCGGCGGTGATGATTGACGGTGCGCTACACGTTACCAAGGGCATCACCAGCGCCGGCGCGATCATTGATGCCACCGGCAACAGCAATCACCACACGCATTAATTCATTCACCACAGCCCGCCCAGTGCGGGCTTTTTCATGCCTGGAGAAATACATGGCCAAGATCGATACAACCGTCGCCGAGGTGCAAGCCCCCTCGGAACCGGCAATTGCATCCTCACCGTTTTCATCGCCCGAACTCCTGAAATTCCGCGACAAGTTCTACACGTCGCGACTGTTGATCGTGCCCGGCACTGACCGTTCCTATCCGGTCGACAAGGCGACGGTCGTGGTGCCGGCCTCCGACCTCGAAGCGGTCAAGTTCCTGAAAGCCAGCGAAGAATACGAGCCGTTCAAGGAGTGACATCGATGATCGGAATGGATCGCCAGACCGGCCTACCCATATCCGGCATCGAGCACCTGCGCCAATCCATTGCCGACATCTTGAGCACGCCGCTGGGCAGTCGCAGGCACCGTATGGAATACGGCAGCAAGCTGCGGCGGTTTGTCGATTTGCCCATCAACGAAGGCTGGAAAAGCGCCGTACAGGCTGAGGTCGCCCGCGCGCTCGGGCGCTGGGAGCCGCGTTTGAAGTTGGATCAGGTGCGCGTCATTTCCGTCATTGGCGGGCAAAACAATTTGCAAATCGGCGGGAAGTACCTGGGCGACAGCGTCACGTTGGAGGTGGCCGCATGAGTACCGTAGATCTGTCGTCGTTGCCAGCGCCGACCGTGCTGGAGCCTCTGGACTTCGAGGAGGTTTATCAGGACGGGCTGAGCGTGTTTCGCGGGTACATGGGTGGTAACTGGACGGCCGCGCTGGAAAGCGATCCAGTGGTCAAAGTGCTCGAGGTCGGGGCTTACAACAAGGTCGGCAACCGCGCCCGAGTCAATGACGCCGGCAAGGCGCTGTTGCTGGCGCATGCCATTCGCGGTGACCTCGATCACTTGGGGGCCAACGTCAATCTGCAGCGTCTGGTCATTCAGGCCGAGGATCTGCTGGCGGTGCCGCCGGTGCCCAAGGTCATGGAAGACGACGACCCGTTTCGCGAGCGCATCCAGTTGGCCTATGAAGGCTTGACCACGGCCGGCCCGCGTAACAGCTACATCCTGCATGCACGTAACGCCTCTGGGCTGGTGGCAGATGCCACGGCCGAAAGCCCGGCGCCCTGTTACGTCACGGTCACGGTGCTGGGGCTAGACGGGGAAGGCGAAGCGCCGCCTGAGCTGCTGGCGACGGTGGCTGCTGCGTTGAATGACGATGACGTTCGGCCGGTCGGTGATCGGGTGACCGTGCAGAGTGCGCAGGTGATCCGCTACGAGATTGACGCCATTTTGCACATGGCCAGCGCTGGCCCGGAAGCGGATGCCAGTTTGGCCGAGGCGAAAAGCCGCTTGGCAGCCTGGATCAATCCACGCAAGCGGCTGGGCGTCGAGGTCGCTCGCTCCGCTGTTGACGCCCAGCTGCACGTTGCCGGCGTTGCCCGGGTTGAGTTGGTCGGATGGCAGGACCTGGCCCCGACCAAGGCGCAAGCGGCGTTCTGTACACGCTACAACGTGAGGCTGGCGGGCTGATATGAAAAGTCTACTGCCGCTCAACAGCACGCAACTGGAACGGGCCATGGAGGCCGCGTTTTTCGAAAAGACGATTGTCCCTCTGCGCGACCTCTACAACGCTGATACCTGCCCGGTGCATTTACTGCCGCACCTGGCATGGGCGTGGTCGGTCGATCGCTGGGATTACCGATGGTCTGAGGCGACCAAGCGCGCGGCCATCAGGGCGTCGTTCTATATCCACAAGCACAAGGGCACGATCGGTGCGCTGCGCCGCGTGGTCGAGCCGCTGGGCTATCTGATCGAGATTGTCGAGTGGTTCAAGACCGTGCCCGAGGGCGTGCCGGGCACTTTCGCGCTGAAGGTCGGGGTGCTCGATACCGGCATCACCGAAGAAATGTATCAGGAGCTTGAGCGCCTGATTGACGACGCCAAACCCGTCACCCGGCATCTGACCGGGCTGGCGATCAGCCTGGAAACTCAAGGCAATTTGAATATCGCTGTGTCCGTCTACGAAGGCGACGAAATCGACGTTTACCCGCCCGTCATGCGTGACATTGAGGTGACTGGCAGCTTCGGCGTGGTCGGCCGCGAACACACCATAGACACCCTGGACGTTTATTATGATTGATGCGAATTCGCAGTTTTTCGCGATCCTTACGAATGTGGGGATGGCCAAGCAGGCGAACGCCGACGCGCTCGGCATTCCCTGGCTGATCACGCAAATGGGCGTAGGGGATGCCAACCCGAACGGGCTGGCCGATCCGCCCAACCCGGTGCCCTCGGCCGGGCAAACCGAACTGCTCAACGAGTGGCGCCGTCAGCCGCTGAATCAATTGCTGGTCGACCCAAAAAACCCGGCGGTGATCATCGCTGAGCAGATCATCCCGGCCGACGAGGGCGGTAAGTGGATCCGCGAAATCGGCCTCTACGATGCTGACGGCGATCTGGTGGCGGTGGCCAACTGCGCGCCCAGCTTCAAGCCGTTGCTGTCGCAAGGCTCGGGCCGTACGCAAATCGTGCGGATGAACTTCATCGTCACCAGCACTGGCAACATTCAGCTCAAGATTGACCCAGCCGTGGTGCTGGCCACGCGGTCCTACGTCGACGCGGCGATCCTGGAGGTACTGCCGAAGAACAAAACGCCGGGCCAGTGGACGCGGGTCAAGACTAACGACCGTGGGATCGTAGTGTCGGGAGACAACCCCGAAACGCTCGCCGGCATGGGCATCACCGACAGCTATACGTCGGCACAGGTCGACGCGCTGATTGCCAAGGCCACGGCCATGCCGGTTGGCGCCATTGTGTCGTTCCCGGTCGACAAGCAGCCGGCCGGGTTTCTGGAGCTGGACGGCAGCGTTAAGAGTGTCGCCGCTTACCCGGATCTGTCGGCTTTCCTCGGGACGGCCTTCAACAAGGGTAACGAGGGCGGCGGCAATTTCCGCTTGCCGGATCTGCGCGCTGAATTCCTGCGCGGCTGGGATCACGGTCGTGGCTACGATGTGGGTCGCGCGATTGGCAGCGCCCAGCTCGGTACGCTTGCCGTGTTCGACAGTAACTATACGGGCGGGCAATCGGTCGACGTTGTGCGAGGTTCTCCAGTCGAGGCGCAGGCGGACTTATATCGCGAATCGGATTATCCGGGCGTCGGGATCACTTTCACCTCGGCGAATGTGAGTTATAGCCCGTTCCCGTCTGCCGGTGGCGTAACCCGTCCGCGTAACGTCGCGGTGATGTGGTGTATTAAGGCTTGGAGTGCGCCGGTTAACCAAGGCGTGATTGACGTCGGTGTTTTGGCCGATGAGGTGCGCAAGGCGACCGGGCGTTTTCTCGGCCTGCGTCGAATTCGGGCGACTCAGATTTACTGGTCGACGCCTGGAACCATCAAAATTCGAGTGAGGGGGCAGGGGGCAGGCGCTGCTGGCGGTGGTGCAGCATCAACCGCGGCGGGTCAGGTTTCCGCCGGCTGCGGCGGCGGTGCGGGGGCGCCATTTGATACGTGGATCACCAGCGGTTTCGACGGTGTGATGGCCACGATCGGCAAGGGTGGCACCGGTGTGCTGGTTGGTCCGGGTAACAACGGCGGGGCCACTTCGTTCGGGTCACATGTCACCGCGCCGGGCGGTATCGGTGGTGGGTTGTCGGCGAACGTGGCGCCGCCGCTGTACCTCGGCCAGACCCCGAATTCACAACCGGCGGTCGGCGCGACTGTGAAAAATGGGCAGGGCAAGGGTGGTGGTGGCGTCATTGGGCCAAAAACTGACTTTGTCGTATCTGGCGAGGGCGGCCCGAGTGAAATGGGGCCGGGGGGTAATTCAATCTCAACCAGTTCGCAGGGTGCTGATGCGGTCAACCCGGGGTCGGGTGGCGGCGGTGCCGTTGCGCTTCCTTCATACCCTGCGCATTTGCGCGGCGGTCACGGTGCTGATGGTTGGATCGATGTTGAGGAGTGGGCATGAGTATTTATGCGCGGGTCTACGGCGAGCAGGTGTTTGAGCTGATCGAGACTGACGGCGATATCACGGCGCTGTATCACCCTTCCATGGTGTGGGTGTGTGTTGACGGCATCGAGCCGATGCCGGCGGCGGGTTGGAAGGCGGTAGAGGTTGACGGCGCTTGGCAGTTCTCGGCGCCGGGTTTGGCGGTCGCCCCCCTGCCGCTCGCCGAAGTGGTCGCCGCCGAACGCTTCCGCCGAGAGGGTACGGGCGTCGTGGTCGAGGGACTGGCCATCGAGACAACTCGCGACAGCCAGGCGCTGATCGCCAGTACGGGATTGTCCGCCGTCCTCGATCCTGACTACCGCTGCAACTTCAAGACGGCAGACGGTTTTGTCGAAATCGGCGCGGCGCAAATCATCACGATTGCCAAGACCGTCCGGGCGCACGTTCAAGCCTGCTTTGACCGCGAGTTTGCGCTGTTGCGCGCGATCGAGGCCGGCGAGTATCACGACGAAATGCTGTCGCAAGGTTGGCCGGATTCCTTGCCGCCTGATCCGGCAGAGCTGCAATAGACGCCCCGCACTGACGGGGCGTTTTCTTTTCCGTTACGCGTAACACGAACACCCTCACAGCCTCGCTTATGCGGGGCTTTTTCGTTTCTGGAGAACGAGCCTTATGACTTTTTTTCACGGCGTCACGACCACGTCGGTCGACACTGGCGCGCGCACCATCTCGCTGCCGTCGTCCTCGATCATTGGTCTGTGCGACACCTTCAAACCTGGCGTTCTGGGCGGTGGTACGGCCAAGGCAGGCGAGCTGAAGTTGATCACCACGGAGCGCGAAGCCATTGCCGCCTTCGGCGCTGATTCGGCGATCACCAAGGCCTGTCAGGCGATTTACGTCAAAGCCAAGGCGGTGATCGTCGCCATTGGTGTGCCCAAGCTGGAAGATGCCGCCCTGCAGACCTCAGCGATCATCGGCGGCGTTCTGGCCTCGGGTCAGCGCACCGGTTTGCAGGCGCTGCTCGACGGTAAAAGCCTGTTCAATGCGCAGCCGCGATTGTTGATTGCACCGGGTCATACCGCGACTCAAGCGGTCGCCACAGCGCTCGATAGCTTGGCGCAGAAACTGCGGGCAATCGGCATCATCGACGGCCCTGGCACCACCGACGAGGCCGCCATGGCCTACGCCGATAACTTCGGCAGTCGCAACCTGTTCATGGTCGACCCGGGCGTTAAGTATTGGGACACCATCACCAGCAAGACCGTCGACGCGCCGGGTTCAGCTTGGGCGGCGGGCCTGTTCGCCTGGACGGATGCTGAATACGGGTTCTGGGCCTCGCCGTCGAACAAGGAGTTGACCGGCATCACCGGTACCGGCCGCGCGGTCGAGTACCTGGACGGCGACGAAACCTGTCGGGCCAACCTGCTCAACAACGCCAATATCACCACGATCATTCGCGATGACGGTTACCGCCTGTGGGGCAACCGCACGTTGTCGAGCGATCCGAAGTGGGCGTTTGTTACCCGCGTTCGCACGCTGTTCATCCTCATGGACGCGGTGCAGGCCGGGCACAAATGGGCGGTCGACCGCTCGATCACCAAAACCTACGTGACCGATGTCACCAACGGTCTCAACGCGTTCATGGCCGACCTGAAAGCCCAGGGCGCGATCATCAATTTTGAAGTGTTCCCCGACACCGAACTGAACACGGCCAGCCAGATCGCCCAGGGCAAGGTGTATTGGCGCATCCGTTTCACCGACGTGCCGCCGGCAGAAAACCCGAATTTCCTTTTCGAAGTCACCGATCAGTGGATGACCGAAGTGATTGAAGCAGCCTAAGGGGGCGTAACCAATGATTCCTCAGACTTTGTACAACACCAACCTGTTCGTCGACGGCGTGAACTTCTCCGGCGACGTGCCGAGCCTGACGCTGCCCAAGCTGACCACCAAGACTGACGAATATCGTGGGGGCGGCATGGCCGGCCCCATCGAGATGGATCAGGGGTTGGAGAAAATGGAAGCCTCGTTTGTCACCAAGGGCGTGCGCCGCGAGTCGCTCAAATACTTCGGCCTGGCTGACGGCACCGCGTTCAACGCCACGTTCCGTGGTGCCTTCAAGGGCCAGAAGGGCGCGGTGACAGCGGTCGTTGCCACCCTGCGCGGTCGCCTCAAAGAGGTCGATCTCGGTGACTGGAAGGCGGGTGATGCTGCCGAGATCAAACACGCCGTTGCGGTCACGTACTACAAGCTCGAAATCGACGGGCGCCTGATGTACGAAATCGACATGGTCGCCGGCATTCAGGTGATCGACGGCAAAGACCAACTGCTCGAAGTGCGCAACGCGCTCGGCCTGTAAGGAATAGATCCAGATGACTCAAGCAATCGCTCAAAACCTGCCGGCCTGGCTGTCGCTCAGCGCGCACGGCGCGGTCGTGACGCTGACCCGGCCAACCAAAGCCAACAGCATCGACGTCGAGACGTTGAACCTGCGCAACCCGACCGTGCGTGAAGTGCGCGCGGCTGATCGTGCTGCCAACGGCGATGATGAACAGCGCGAACTGATGCTGTTTGCCGGTCTCGCCGAAGTCGGACTGAAGGATCTGGAAGGCCTCAAGCTGACGGATTATCGCCGCGTGCAAACGGCGTATTCGCACCTGGTACCGAAAACCGATTATTCGGACTCGATGCCGGCATGGCTGTCGCTGACCACCGATCAGGTGCTGGTAACGCTGTCGTGCCCGAGCGAAATCAACGGCGTGACCGTCGACAAGTTGGTCTTGCGTTCACCGACCGTGGGCGACGTGCGAGCGGCCAACCGTGAGGTGGGTGGCGATGATGAGCAGCGCGAGCTGGTGTTGTTTGCTGCGTTGTCCGGCGCGTCGGTTGGGGATCTGGAGGGGCTGAAGCTGGTGGATTTTAACCGCTTACAGGCCGGCTATTTTCGCATGGACAACGACGACGGGCTTTAACCCCAGCGTGATCAAGTCGGCGGCGAAACGTCTGGCGGCGGAAACCGGATTTTCCGCCGCCGAGATCCAGTCGATGCCGTTCGCGGACATGGTGTGGTGGCTCACGGATTGAGCTGCCACCGGTAGTGCTGGGCACATGAGGGCCATCACATGGCAAACAAACTCGCCCTCGGGCTGGTGATCGGCGGCGCCGTCAGTTCAACGGTCGGCGCCGCGTTCAAGGACGTGACCGGGCGCATCAAGCGCCTCGAGGCAGAAGGCAATAAAGCGCGCGTGCTGCAGCGCACGATTGGCGACACCATCCGCCTGCGCGAAGAATGGAAGAAGGCTCACGACACCGGCGCTGCCGGCGCGTCCAGATTACTCAACCGTTTGAACTCGAACCTCGACAGTTTGAAAAAGCAGGGGATCGAGGTTGGCCGATTGGAAAAGGCCTATCGCTCCATGGGGCAAACGGCCAACAAAGCCGAGCTGAAAGCCAAGGGGCATCAGCAAATTGATTCTGGCGTAAAGGGCATGAAGGGCGCCGTCGGTGCGGCGGTGGTCGGTGTCGGTGCGATGGCGGTACCGACTAAGGTCAGCGCGGATTTTGGCGCGATTGTGCGTGACATTGCGATCAAGGCCGGCATTGCCAACAAGCCGCAAGAGCAGGAGATGTCGCGCAAGATCATCGACACTTCGCGCGACACCGGCATGGCGCGCAACGATGTGGCCGACGTGGTCAATCAATTGGTCGGTGCCGGTATGGACCTGAGCAAGGCGCTGGAATATGCGCCTGTCGCGGCCAAGTTTGTCGTGGGGCAGGGATCCAGCGGCGTGGACACGGCCAAGATGATCAACGCCCTGGGGCAGAACGCCAAGATCACCGACCCCAAGCAGATGCAGCAGGCGCTGGAGGCGATTGCCTATCAAGGGCAGGCGGGCAGCTTTGAAGCGGCCGACATGGCCAAGTGGTTTCCGGAACTGCTGGCCAACATGGCCAGCAACGGCATCACCGGCTTGGATGCGGTGACGCAATTGGGCGCCATGCTGCAGGTTCAGATGAAGCAGGCCGGCAGCTCGGACGAAGCGGCCAACAACCTGAAAAACTGGATGGGCAAAATCGGCTCGACCGACACGGTCAAGGCCTACGAAAAAGCCGGTATTGATTACAAGGGGTCGATGCAGACCGGTTTGCAAAACGGCATGTCGACGCTCGAAACCAGTATGGCGCTGGCTCAGAAATACATTCAGGCGACCGATCCGAAGCGTGCGGCGGCCATGGCCGAAGCGACGTCAAAAATCAGCAAGGAAGCTAATCCCGATAACGCCAAGGCCATGATGGCCTCGCTGGAAGAATCCCTGCGCACCGGCGACCTGTTCGCCGACATGCAGGTCAAGGCCGCGCTGTCGGCCTACATGCAGAACAAGGCGCTGTACAGCCAGCTCAAAAACGATTCGCGTGACGCGACCGGGATCCTCGACAAGAACCTCGCCGAGCGGCGCGAGTCGTCATCGCAGAAATGGGCGGAAATGGCCCAGTCGATGGATGACGCCATGCGCAGCATCGGCGATGCGCTGCGCCCGGTGACGGACACCGTGGCCGAGTCGTTGACCAAGGTTACTAAAGGCATTACGTCGCTGACGGATAGCGCGCCCAGGGTAGTTGCCGGTATCGCCACGGTTGGAGCGGGGCTGATCGCCTTAAAAGGTATCTTCAACGCGATCAAGATCAGTAAGGGGCTGTTCAACCTTGCGCGTGGTTCGCGCGGTGGCGGGACTGGACTGGATGTTGTTTCTCGGATGAAGGAAGCGGCAACAGGCGGGGGCCTTGTTACTGCAAGTGATGCAGGTAACGACGGCGTCCAAAAGGTTTACGTCGTCAATGCCGGCGCTATGGGTGGCGGTGTGGAAGCGCCGGGCGAGTCACGCCGACGTGGACGTGGGTCAAGCCGCAGCGCTCGGCGTCGGACGTTGCCGAGTTCGAGAGGTCCTCGCGCGTCTGTGCCTCGTTCCCCTGTTTCGATCCCATCGCCATCAGTCCCTTCCGTTCAAAGTGGGGCATTGTCCAAGCTCGGCGTCGTCGCAGGAACCGCCGGTAAGGTCGGCAAGGCAGCCAAGGTCATTCCTGGCGGCACGCTGCTGGAGTCCGGCGCGATGGCTTTTGAAACCTTTCAAAACGCCAAAACCAAGGACGAAAAAGCCGAAGGTTACGGTTCGGCCGCGGGCAACCTGGCCGGCACCATGGCCGGTGCAGCAGCAGGCGCCGCCATCGGTTCGGTTGTGCCGATCATCGGCACGGCTATCGGCGGCATGATCGGTGCTTACCTGGGCAGTCAAGGCGGTGCGGCGCTGGGCGGGTCGTTGGGCAAGTCGTTGTTCGGTGGTGAGGATGAAAAGCCCGAACAAACGGCAAAGGCGCCGGTGCCAGTCACGCCGCTCATGATGGCGTCAGCGGGCCAGCAAGGTCCGGTATTGGGGGATGTCGCGCGCTCGATGGCGGTGACGGCGCCGCTCAAGTCGGCGGCGCTCGCCATTCAACCCAAGGAGCCAGAAAAACCGGTTCCGGCCAAGGTGGATCAGCAGTTTCAGTACTCGCTGAACATGCCGGTCACGGTGCAGGGCGACGTCAAAGACCCGCAAGCTTTGGCGCAGGATCTGATGCCGCACATGCAGCGAATGATGGCGGATGCGGCGAAGAGTAACGCCGCCAAGCTGTACGACGAACCCCATGTCTAAGGAGGTTTCATGGCTTACATGGAGCAAATGCAATCGAGCCTGAAGTATTTGGTCGAGGCAGCGGAAACCGGGCGGCGCAGTGCTGACGGCATGCTGACCCCGGTCAACGGCGCGATCCGCGAACTGACCGGCGCCGCGTCCGAGCTGGAGAACATCCCGTTTGTTGGCCCGGCAATCGGCGCCAAACTTCAGCGAGTGATGCGCGGCGTCGACGCGGCTCAGGCCAAGGTCGGTCAGGTGGTAGCGGTGTACGGCCGCGCCACCCGCGCGGCGGCTGAAGTGCAGGATCGGCTGGGTACTTTGAAGGAGCAGGCGAGCAAGGCGGCCACGGCGATCAACAATGTCGCCGGCAAGGTCAGTCCGTCGCTGGCCAACATCGTGCCCACCAGTTCCTTTGCCGTGGAGGCCACGCCGGCGCCGGAGGCGGTGAAGCCATTCCCGCATCTGATGATCATTCAGCCGCGCGATCCGAAGATTGAGCCGTATTACTTCAACCTGGACACGGCGGCTTTCGACGAGCTGAGCCGTTCGACCGAATTCCGCTGGGCTTCGCAGGAGCGGCTGACGCGCCGGCCGGCGAAGCAGGCCATCGGTATGGGCGATGAAAAGTTGACGCTCAAGGGCACGATCTATCCGGGCTTCAAAGGCGGTTTAAAGCAGCTCGACACGCTGCGTTCCATTGGGGCCAGGCTGCAACCGCTGACCCTGACCACCGGCTATGGCGAGGTGATCGGGACGTGGTGTCTGAAAAACATCAACGAGGAACAGTCCGCACTGCTGCACGGCGGGATTGCTCGCAAACAGGGGTTCACTTTGGAGTTTGAGCGCTATGGCGACGACATGCAGGACGTCTGACGGCGACATTCTCGATGTCATTTGCAACAACGTTTACGGCCATCTGAATGGCAGCGTCGAGGCCGTGCTCGATGCCAATCAAGGGCTGGCCGATGAACCTCAGCCGTTCCGGTCGGGCGTGATTATCGTCCTGCCGGATCTGCCCAGCCCGACCAATGAAGGCGTCAGCTTGTGGGATTGACCCGGGGAGATGTCTTCGCCGGGGCCGCGTCGCGTTACGCGTAACGACACCTTGTTTTTCTGGCCCGCCTTGTGCGGGTTTTTTATTGGAAAAAATCCATGACTCCGATGTTTCGAATCGTCGCCGATGGGGCCGACGTCACGGCCAAGATCAATGATCGGTTGTTGCAGCTGCGTACCTCTGACAAGCCGGGCATGGAGTCCGATGAGTTTGAATTGCGTATCGACGACCGTGACGGGCAGGTGCAACTGCCACGGCGTGGCAGCTCCATCGAGATCTACCTGGGTTATGCCGAAACGACCTTGACGCGTATGGGCAGTTACACCGTCGACACGGTCGAGGTGTCAGGGCCGCCGGATACCATCGTGATCAAGGGCAAGGCCAGCGACATGCGTGGCAGTGGCAAGACCATTCGTAGCGGAAGCTGGGAAGACGTGCCGCTGTCAAAGATCGTGGCTGACGTCGCCGCGCGCAATGGCTGGACGCCGGTGTGTCCAGTGTCGACCAAAGTCGCCCGGGTCGACCAGCTCAACGAGTCCGATTTTAATTTCATCACGCGTCTGGCCAAGCAATACGACTGCACAGCCAAAGTCGCCGACGGCAAGCTGTTGGTGATGCCGCGCCAGGGTGGCCAGACAGCAAGCGGCAAGACGTTTGGTGCCATCACCCTGACTCGACGCGACCTCAGCCGATGGCAATTCAGTCTCGGTGATCGCAACTCACACAAGGCAGTCGCCACCAAGCACCAGAACAAGAAGAACGGCAAGCTGGCGGTGGTCACCATTGACAACGATGATGCTCCGGACGGGCTGCCGGCAGTGCATACCGACCGCCATATCTACCCAAACAAGACGGCTGCTGAAGCGGCCGCCAAGGCCCGTCTGTCAGCGTTCAACCGTTCGACCGCCGATGTGCGGCTTGAAATGCCCGGCCGGACGGACATCTTCGCCGAGCGTCCCATCATCGCGCAGGGTTTCAAGGTCGGGCTTGATGGCGAATACCTGGCGGATTCGGTCGAGCAGGTGTTCACCCAGTCCGGCTGGTCGACCACCGTCGAATGCAATGCCGGCAAAGCAGGTAAATCCAAGGGCAAGAAAAAGAAAGGGCCGAAACCACCGCTCAAGGTGGTGAACATCGAGCAACAGTAGCCACATCCCATCGCCGCCTGAGTGCGGTTTTTTTATGTTTGGAGTTTGTATGTCCATCACTGAGCAACAGCTGCAAAGCATCATGCCCAACGCCCGCCGCCAAGCGGGCGTTTTTGTATCCGCTCTCAACGCAGCCATGGCCCATCGGCAGATCAATACGCCGAAACGCCAAGCCGCGTTTCTGGCGCAAGTCGGTCACGAGTCGGGTCAGCTGCAGTACGTCCGGGAACTGGGCGGCGATCAGTACCTGAGCAAATACGACACCGGCAGCCTGGCGGCAAAACTGGGCAACACGCCGGCAGCGGATGGTGATGGCCAGCGATATCGCGGTCGCGGCCTGATCCAGGTCACCGGCCACGACAATTACCTGCGCTGCAGCTTGGCGCTGTTCGGTGATGAGCGATTGCTGCGCACGCCTGAACTGCTGGAGCTGCCGCAGTGGGCCGCCGAGTCGGCCGCATGGTTCTGGTCAGTGAATGGGCTGAACGCGCTGGCCGATCAAAACGAATTCAACACGATCACCCGCAGGATCAACGGCGGACTCAATGGCCTGCAGGATCGGCTGGAGTTGTGGGGGCGGGCGAGGGCGGTGCTATGCGTCTCGGCGAACTGATCCCGGCGCCGTATCGGTTGCTGGCGAAAGGAGTGCTGCTAGTCGTCTTGGTCGGTGGTTCTGCGTCCATTACCTGGCAAGTACAGGATTGGCGCTACGGCAAACGGCTCGCAGAGCAGGCCCGACTCCACACCGAAACCCTCAACCAACTGAATCTGGCCTCGGCCGCGCAGCAGCGTGCCGAACAGGACAAACGTCTCGCGCTCGAGCTGCGCCTGGCAACCAGTGAACAAACCCATTACCGAGCCTTGAGTGATGCCCAACGTGATCAAGGTCGCCTGCGCGACCGCCTTGCCACTGCTGATCTGCGCCTGTCAGTCCTACTCGACGCCACCACCGGCGCCGGCAACGGATCGTTGTCAGCCACCACCGCCACCGGCGGCGTGGTTCATGGCTCCGCAAGAGCCGAACTTGACCCTGCGCATGCTCAACGAATTATCAGCGTCACCGATGACGGCGACCGGGGGCTGATTGCCCTCGCAGCCTGTCAGGCATACGCCAAAGAAGTCTCAACACCGAAGTGAAAAAGAGCGGCCGGTACAGATGCGTCAACATCCGAATCGACCGCCGTCCCTGCAGATGGTCCCTGCAAGTCCAGCCAAGGCTCTTGCTCCGTGCACAAAGCGCGGCGAGCCTAGCACCTGTTTATCCATACAGTAAAGGTCTTGCTTTCATGTCTACACCTATCATCCCTTGGATGGGCGGCAAACGCCGCCTGGCCGACCACCTCATTCCGCTTTTTCCGCCACACGAATGCTATGTTGAAGTCTTTGCCGGCGGTGCCGCGCTCTACTTCATGAAGCCTCAGCCGTCGCCCGTCGAAGTCCTCAACGACATCAACGGCGACCTGGTCACGCTTTACCGCGTCGTGCAGAACCATCTCGAAGAATTTGTGCGCCAATTCAAATGGGCGCTCAGCTCGCGCCAGGTGTTCGAATGGCAGAAAATGACCCGCCCTGAAACCCTCACCGACATCCAGCGCGCCGCCCGATTCTTTTACCTGCAGCACCATGCCTTCGCCGGCAAGGTCTCGGGCCAGACGTTCGGGACGGCGACGACTGCCCCGGCCATCAACCTGCTGCGGATCGAGGAAAACCTCTCGGCTGCGTGGCAGCGCCTGTCCGGCACCTACGTCGAAAACCTTCCCTGGCTTGAATGCGCTGAACGCTATGACCGCGCTCACACCTTCCACTACATGGATCCGCCTTACTGGCAGACCGCCGGTTATGGCGTCGCTTTTCCGTTCGAGAATTACGAGCGGATGGCCGACTTTATGCGCCGCTGCAAAGGCAGAGTCATGGTCAGCATCAACGACCATCCAGATATCCGCCGTGTGTTCGAAGGCTTCCACTTCGAAACCTTAGACATCCGCTACACCACAACCAATCAGCGGCAAGGCAAAGCCGAGGTGAGCGGTGAGCTGGTGATCATGAACTGGGCGCCAGAATCGTTGGGCGGCTTGTTTTGAGGGATCTCGGGCTTGCTTACTCCGTCCGGAGCTGGGCGGGGTAGCACACTCCGCTCCAATAGCGAAGCGCCACGATAGTGCTCCTGGCTCAATTGCGTTAATACTCGAAGGCATTGATCAGTGGCAGGCGCACCGCACACTCAAGGGTGGTCAGCTCGGCGGGTTCCAGGCCGAGATAGCGGGCCATCACGGTGACGGTGGCCGAACCTTCGTAGACGTACGGCATAAGCATCCTTTCCTGGAGGAGGGTGACGGCAGCAGACCAGACGGTGGGACTATGGTAGTCCAGCCTAGGGAGAAGTGGTTTTCATTGCCCCACGAAAAGGCCCCCGCACCTGGGCCAGGCGTGGGGGCCGATTGAACATAAACGGCGTTCTATCTATCGAGGCGCACTAAACTGCCTAAGTCGCATGATCGCGTCAGTAATCGCTTGCGAATTTCGATCAAGCGTTTCCAGGGCCGCAACGGCGTTATCGGCAACAGTGTCCGCGCCAGACCCGGAGATCCAATGGGTGATCTCTTCCACCGCCGCACCTAGGGCATGCTGGTTGTAGAGAAGCAATGTCAAGGCATCTGCAGTGAGGATGTTGCAGTTTGTGCGATCTGGCATAACGGTTGTCCTTGAGCTGATGCGGCCATGTTCAGCAACCGCATTTCGATTGGTAAGCAACTATGAGCGGTCGAGCCATTGTAGGAAGCGCTGATTTAATTACAAAGCATACATTTATCTATTAAGTTAGACCGGTCGCTTGAACGAAATATTAAATCCATCTTTATTGGAAAGAAAGCTCAAGTCATATGTGTGGTCACTTCGAAGCCGCAAGGAGAAGGGTGTTTTCATACTTTCAAGAATTGAGATGTCGCCTATAGGGCAGCCTGAAATATCTAAATATCTGAGATTGGAAAAGTCTCTCAAATAGGTGATGTTAGTAATCGAAGGGATGTCAACCAAACTTAGCGCATGGATGGTTTTCAAGTTGCCAATAGATTCAATGTTATCAATTGTGGATTTATTTATAAATACGTTTAATAGATTTTTGCATTTTGAAAGTGGGCTAAGGTCTGGGATTTTCATGTCGTTCATCATGATTATTACCAGTTTTTTCAGTTTGCCTAATGGGGTTAGATCTTTAATGTCAACTGCAGACATGAACAAGTTGTTGAGCTTGCCGAATTGGCTGATAGGGGATAGATCATTAACTTTTAGATGATTAATGTCTAGTGTTTCAATTTTCTTGCACGTCGAAAAGCTGTCAAGATTGTCGAGTGGTAAACCTGATAGGTGAACATAATCCAATTTGAGTAGGTTTTTTACAAAGCTTATGTCAGTAACCGGAATGTCAGAGAGCGACATGGATTCGAGCTTTTTCAAGCAACCAATGGGATTCAAGTCTGATAAATTAAGTGTCGTAATTCGCAGGTGATGTATGTTTGTAAGTTTCTCGATAGGGTTTAAGTTCAATATCGGAAGATTGGATATTTCAAGGATGTGGAGCTGGGTGAGTTTGCTGATCGGTGCTAAGCTTGCAATTTCCGAATTTCGCAGTTCTAACGTGCTAAGGTTCTTAAGTGTTTCAACTTTTTGAAAGTTTATTACTTTGGTGGAGTCAGCTCTGAAGTAGTCTAAGTGCTCCGGGTTGCTTAGCCCGGCAAGGTCTATTGTCGCATTAACAGTTGATATGGCTTCAAGGTTGTTGAATAAAGATAGTTGCTTTGCAGTGAGGTTGAAGCCTTCATTAATAATTAGGATTTTTACTTTTTCTGCCCATGATGGGTTGTTTTCAAGATTATTGCTTTCTGAATTAGTCTCGCCTGATAGCAGTACTGCATATCCTGTCTCTAACATAGTGCGAGCGACATCGGACTCGAAATCCGCATCGTAATCAAGCTCGTTGAATACGGTATTTATACATCCAGACGCGAGAAGATCTTTTGCTAAGCTAGGTAGTTTTACGTGCTGGTTTTTGATTAAGCGAGCCCCTAGGTGCGATAGATCGCCCATGCCGTCCCCAAATACAGCAGCTACAGCAATATCCACCCATTCAGATCCATGTTCCGCAGATAGGGATTCGAAAAGGAAAATGAACGTTTCCAACCATTCCGGAATTTGCGCCCATGCGGCAATGGTATCTCTTGTAACTAATGAATCTTTAGCAATAGATCCAGTTACAAACGCTGGTCTAACAATGCAATCACTTAAGTAACACGCGCAAAAATACTCTTGGAAGCTTAAGTGAACAAAGGCGTACCGATTTTCCCCTCTCGGAAGTAGCAAACCGCTGCGACGCGCCACCCAATTTAGAAATTCCTTGGCTAAAATCTCGCTATCTGCAGCTCCAGATTGATCTATAGCTTCTTGGAGCCAAGCGATTATTTCGCCTTCAGAAGCGAGTATTCCTGCAGTGGGGGAGTCCCAATCCCTTGAGCTCTGTAATTTAAAGCCAACGAAGGAGAGCCATGACTTCTTTTCTTTCCAGCCGAAACTAGAAAGACTGTTTTCAGATCCAATGCGTCGTTGATTGTCAATGGTGTTGATGTAAGCGTTGACAATTTCTTCGTAAAGCAGAGCTTTTCCGTCGGGCAGGTGTGCTCTCTCGCGGTGCACGATAGCCATGAGGCTTAGGAGATTCGGAGTTCTAGCTAGTTGTTGGGTAATTTCAGATTGCGCGAGAGAAGCTAATAGGTCTGCGGTCTTCTGTTTTGCCTCCACATCGCTCACGCATCGCTGGCTGTACCAGTTGCGTGCGAAATCCGATATTTGATTCTGATTAAATGGCATCAGAAATCGAATAGTAGCCCACTTTCGAGTGTGATCCTCAAAGCTCTTTGATGAATCATTGTTCTTACTGCGACGCTTGCTCGATATTGTTTTTGTTTTATCGATCAAGTTGCCATGGGGGATATTCTCTGACTCACCCAATCCGTTCGCCGAATCTACAGGATAATCTTCATATCCCACAATTCTAGATGTCGCCAATACAACTGCGTTTTGTTGGTGTGCCTCGTTTATCCACGAAGAAATTAGTGGCCGGCGATGAACCGGAACTTCATCAATTCCGTCGAGTATTAGAACGTAATCACCAGTAACTACCCACTTTCTGATGATTATTTCAAGCGGTTCCGCTTTGGCTTCTCCGAGCAGTTTGATTGCTGTAGCAACTGCTAGATCGGATACGGTAAAACCCTGTGAGAAGCATTCAGTAGGCATATCCCTCAGTATGCAAGGAAAAGGGATTTTGTTTGCAAGAGCGTCTGGCAATGGAGCTGAGGCTCCAGAGGTAAGTCTCCAAGCCAGCCAATTACTAAGTGTGGTTTTTCCTCCTCCCGGGTCTCCTAAAACCACTAGCTGCCTTGACTCGTTAAGCTCTTCTAATAGGCTTTTACCTTCCGGCCAATCTGTAGGGTCGCTGTCCGTATGGACAGGAGCTATCGAAAGCAGAGGAGGCACAAAAAGAGTTTCGATTTGAACCGATGGCAAATCGCGGAGGGAAGGCAGAGCTAAAGTCTCAACAACACCATGCTTCCTTCGAATCTCTCCAAGATAGGCTCGAAGCTTCGGTTCGTTCCACAAATTCAATACATCATCAATAGTGTTTTTCATTGGGTCTCTACCGCGACTTGGCGCCCTTCTAGAAGAGGCCGGAAATCAACAGAAAGAAGATAGTCTCTATATTCCCTAACGAGCTCATCAATCCAGAATAAATTGATGTCGCTAGGATTCGGATACTGTACGGCCCAAGCTGGTCTTGCACCGCTGTCGCCAACTTGAGTTTTAGATGTAAGTTTTAAAGCAACTGCCCACACTGGAATCGTATCTAATCCGTCCGCGTTGAAGCTTCGTTCTCCACAGCACCAAGCAATGCACTCATGCCAGAAGTCAGGATCAAAATGCCATCTTTCCCAGAGGTCTCTATGGAATTGATAGATGTATGAAGCTATCAATACTCTCACTGCCCATATTTTCTGCTGCTCTATGTCTGTCGGAATCACGATGCATCCAGAAAATCGCTTCCATTGATTCGCGAGCGCCTTTAATCTCCGAAGGTTTGGAGGAAGACAGATTGTATCGCCAACGGCGAGCATAAATGCTTGTGCTGCTTCGGAGCTTGACGATCCTTCCATCAGCATCTTAGAAAAGAACTCAGTACCCGTTTTAGGTAGCGGAAGTCTATATATGTCTGTACAAATTTTCTCCATATAATGACTTGCTCGCAGGTATATGTCGTTTGCGCTAGCATTCGATGGTGCGGATATCTCTTCCCTTATCGCATCCAACAAGATATTTTCATTCATGCCCAATATAAAAACGCAATTAGGTAAGCTGAGATAAATTTTGAGTCCTTCTAGTAGCTTAAAAGCTGACTTCGGATTGCAGCGATCCAGGTCATCTATGAATACTACTACTCTGGTGGTGGGGCCATCAGGTAGAAGAGCTACAATAGTGTCATGAAGGTGGGTCTTTAATGAATCAAATTGTCCAGTTTGGTGAAAATTGGCCTTTTCCCAAGATTCGCCGATTGCCCTAATTTTTTCTGAATTAGGAATGGCTTCATAACCTATCGCTTTTCCAATCCCTGCTAGACCATCTAGGGTATACTGAAGAGCCACGGTGCTAAGTTTAGCAAACTTCTCCCGCACTTTTGTCATGTTGGAAAACTGGCGACGCATTTCTTGAAGTAAAGCAACAATAGGGCTGCTTTCATGCTGGTACCGCCACGCATCGAACCAAATGGTAACGACCGAATCATTTTCCTCGGGGGGTGGCTGAGCATTAAGTTTCCGCACCAGGCCAGACTCAACTTCACCACCTAGGCTGTGTTGCAGCTGCCGCATGAAGCTTGTTTTGCCTGCTCCCCAATCTCCATGAATGCCTAATACGTGCGGAGTGGGACATTGTTCAACTCTCAATTTGAGTCGTTGAATTTCGCCCTCCCAGCCAAGCTTATCATCCAGTGTGGGCAGATCGTCTAAGAGAACAGGTGTCACTTTAGTTAGTCCTTTATCCATGGGCAGGCTCAGGATGTTGCGTAATCATCCCTGCTAGGTTCGGGTATTAGCACATACTCGAAGTACTGCTCGGAGTTAGGTTATCTCCAGGAGCAGCAAAATGAAGCACCCTCAAAGCGAGTGCAATTCTTCAGCCTTTATACCGCGACTACGCACGCTCCGGAAGCACCGGAATTGGCACTGCATCTCTGAAGAGAAAAGAGGGAAGCTGATGGCAGCATTCTGCATGGAGAAAGGCACTCTTTGCGTTTCGCGCAGATTTCCTTTGGCCGTGGGACGGCCTCCAAAGTACTGCTGTTAAGCACATTGCAAGCTCTGAGGCTTGGGAGCAGTCCCGCATCTTCATGAGCGATGCGGGGTTATGAGAAATTTTTGAATGAGAAACCCCGTACCAAATTCCGTACCAATAATCGTGTTTTGGTACGTTTTGACAGTCATCGGATTGGCTCAACTCCTTGAATTCATTAGCCCTGACAACCTACCGAATCCTTCGATACATCGCGGTGTAATTCTGTTCCAGGGACATGAAACTACCTGTGGGGATTTTCGCAAAGGGCAAGGGTACGGTGGCGGACACAACCCTGCAAGTTCGGTGTGACGGCTTTATTCGTCGCGACCTTCCATCATCGTCCGTTTAAGCATCACATAAACGGCGCCGGCGCCGCCGTGGCGGGCCTGGCAGGAGCAGAAGCCGAGGACTTGGGTGTGCTGCCGCAGCCAGGTGTTGACGTGGCTTTTGATCATCGGCCGCTTGCCATCCAGGCGCACCGCCTTGCCGTGAGTCACGCGCACGCAGCGAATTTCGAATCTGGTGGCTTCGGCGAGAAACGCCCAAAGCGTTTCCCGGGCCTTTTCCACGCTCATGCCGTGCAGGTCGAGGCTGCCTTCGAACGGGATTTGCCCGACCTTGAGCTTGCGCATCTGGCTTTCCTGCACGCCATCGCGGGACCACATCAGCTCGTCTTCCGGGCCGACGTCGATCACGAACTGGTCGGACAAGCCGTCAATGATAGTGGTGTCGCTGCGCACGGTGGCGGACTGACGCAGCTTGGCGATCTGCGCGCGGTCAGCCTTGGGTTTGCCGGTGTCGGCGCGGTCGTGCTTGATCGGCTTGACGCCCTGGATCGCACTTTTGAACAGAGAAAAATCGTCGTCTTGCATGTCAGCCTCCGCGAAGGGCGGCCAGTTTACCCAAGTCGACACAAAACGGCCCGGCAAAAAGCCAGGCCGTCGGTCAGTCGTGTTTTTTCATCAGGTGCGGGGACATGTTCAGTTCCCGCGATTGCCGTGCGCGACGGCGGCAGCGGCGCCACAGGGCAACGCCGAAGTACAGGAACAGCAAACCGACCGCGAGCATGATTGCCGAACCCAGCGGTGATGCGTTCAGGTCACCCAGCGCCGGCGGGCGCCCGAGCAGGCTGGCTGCGCCGGCCATCGCCAGCAGCACGCCGAACGTCGCCAGAATCGCCGAGATCGCCGCGCCAAATCGAAAACGCCAGTTGCTTTGGCCCTTGGGCCGCAAACGGCGTGCGTCAAATCCATCGGATAACTTCATTCCGACCTTCCTCAATGGTATCGGCCCTTCGACCGGGAGTTGACCGGGTTGTTCCTGAGGCTATGGCATTTGCGGCAAATCAGCGGATATAGCGGATGAGCGGCGCCAACGCACCGCTCACAAGGGCAGGATCAGATCAGCTCCTGAGTCTTGGCCAGCGTGGCGAAGTTGTCGGCCATGATCGCCATTTCCGCTTCCTGGACGCGTTCAGCACTGAGCACGCCGCCCTTGAACGGCAGATCGCGGGTCGCGCAGGCATCTTCGACCAGGGTGCAGCGGAAACCGAGGTTCTTCGCCGCGCGCACCGTGGTGCTGACGCTGGAGTGACTCATGAAACCGCAAACGATCAGGTCCAGCGAACCAAGGTTTTGCAGACGCTCGAGCAATTCGGTGCCATGGAACGCGCTAGGCAGCAGTTTGCCGATAATGGTTTCATCGCCCTGCGGTTCCAGGCCGGGGATGAATTCGCCACGTTCGCCCTGCGGGTCGAACAGGCCGCCAACGGTGCCGAGATGACGCACGTGCACGATCGGCCGACCGGCGGCACGGGCTGCGGCAACCACTTGTTTGATGTTCGCGACGGCCGCGTCCATGCCGCTCAGGGCCAGCGGGCCACTGAGGTATTCCTTCTGGGCATCGATGATGACCACGGTGGCATGGCTCAGTGTGGCCGCTGCGTAACCGCGACCGCTGAGTTGAAACATCGTTTTTGGAACGGACATTCTGGGGCTCCTCGGGGTGGGGCTTTTGCGACATTGTCCTCTGGCTGAGCGGTTCTGTGAATCGCTACCATCGTAGGCGCCGTCGTTCTTGGCCTGCAGCCTTGTCAAGTTACACGTTCCGTTCAATGCCTGATGCAAAAAAAAGAAATCTCCTACCGTCGCCGCACGGTTTTTCCTGCGTCGTCGTCGGGCGTTTTGGCTGCTAGAATCGCCAGTCGTTTTTTCTGGAGCTCTACGCCGTGATCACTTCCCGACTTCGTACCCTGCGCGACCACATCCGTTGGGCCGTCAGCCGCTTCCATGGGGAGGATCTGTTTTTCGGCCATGGCACCGACAACGCCTGGGACGAGGCGCGCCAATTGGTACTGGGCGCCTTGCACCTGCCGTGGGAAATCGCCGACAGCTACCTCGATTGCGCACTGGAAGATGACGAACTGGTCAGCCTGCAACGGCTGCTCAAGCGTCGCATCGAAGAACGCATCCCAACCGCCTATCTGCTCGGCGAAGCATGGTTCTGCGGCATGTCGTTCATCGTCGACCAGCGCGTGCTGATCCCGCGTTCGCCGATCGGTGAGCTGATCGAAAACCGCTTTGCGCCGTGGATCGGCGACGAGCCGGCGCGGATTCTCGATCTGTGCACTGGCTCCGGCTGCATCGGCATCGCCTGCGCCTACGAATTCCAGAACGCCGAAGTGGTGCTCGCGGATCTGTCATTCGAAGCGCTGGAAGTGGCCAATCAGAACATCGAGCGCCATGGCGTCGATGAGCGCGTCTACACAGTGCAGGGCGATGGTTTCGATGGCCTGCCGGGGCAGCGCTTCGATCTGATCGTGTCGACCCCGCCCTACGTCGACGCGGAAGATTTCGCCGACATGCCGGACGAATACCAGCACGAGCCGGAACTCGGTCTGGCCTGCGGCGATGATGGTCTGAATCTGGTCCGGCGCATGCTCGCCGAAGCGGCGGATCATCTGACCGAGAAGGGTTTGTTGATTGTCGAAGTGGGCAACAGCCAGGTCCACGTCGAAGCGTTGTACCCGGAAGTCGATTTTGCCTGGCTGGAATTCCAGCGCGGCGGGCATGGCGTATTCATGCTGACAGCGGAGCAGTGCCGCGCGCATCAGGCACTTTTCGCAGCTCGCGAATAGCCGCGACGCGGTTTCAAGCCATCAGCGGTGGGTAGCAATCCAGATCAACAATCCCGCCTGAAACACCGCAAACGCCACCAGACAGGTAATGGTGAAACGCAGTCCGGCGTCCTCACGCTTGAACTTGCTGACTTTCTCTTCCTGCTTCTTCAGCTTCACTTCCTGTTCGGCCAGATTCTGTTCGGCCTGCTGCAACATCTGCGCGGCCTCAAGAATCTCGACGATCTGCAGCTTTTCGCTGTTCCAGTCACCCAGCAGATCACCGACCTGCACAGCCTTGATGCTGCCTTTCAAATGCTGGGCATCGGCATAGGCTACGTCGAAGCCGTGCACGCGCAGAAAATGATCACGCCGCAAACGAGTGTCTTCGTTGAGCGCGTCCTTGTTGTTCAGGTCCATGCCGTCGACGGTGTAACCGGGCCAGCGTTTTTTCGCCCAGTTGATGCCTTGCGCGGCCATGAAACGGCCGATGCCGCGGTTCAGCGGTTCGATCTGCAGGCCGCTGTCGGGACCGAAGCTCACCCGTTTGGTCGCGTGGTCGACCCACACATCAAGATGATTCTGCTCTTTGCGCACGCGCTGGTTTGGCAGCTTGATCGCCATGCGCATCAGGCTGCGCTCTTTGCTGTTGCGCTCGGCGTAACCGAATTCGACGAAGCGCAACGGCCGGCCACCGGTATTGCGATCGGTCTGCAGCGGCGCGAGGCGGAGCATCTTGTGGTGCTCGGCCTGCACGTCCGCCCACGGCAGTTCGACCGCTGGCGGAGCGTCTTTTTCGGCGGTGGTGTCGGGTGAAGTCTGGGTGTCAGTCATAACGGCGAGATCCTGTCCAAGCCCTGCTTGCCGCCAGACGTTGCGCTGGCGACAAAGGCTTATCGGCCGTTTTCTGCCGGACTGGAGGGCAAACAGCAGTTAACTCGCGCGAATTCCGTCAATAAATTCGATGACGGCGGCGCCCAGTTCGGCGGCCAGTGGCAAATTCGGGTCCTTGTAGGAGGCCAATTGCCGCTTCATATCGTTGTGCACGATGCGCAGCACATGATTCATGCCTTCGATCACCGTCAATTGCGCGTCCGGTTTTGCCGCCTTGAGCAGCTTCGCATCCTCGGTGCCGACCTGAATGTCGTTGCTGCCTTGGACGATCAGTGCCGGCATTTTCAGCTGTGCAAAGGCTTGCGCCGGATCCTGGCGGAACAGCGAAATCAGGTACGGCTGGACGCTCGGGCGAAAAATCACCTGCAACGGTTGCGGCACGTTGTCATCGGTGTGCCCGGCCTTGAGGCTGTCGAGCAGTTCGTTGCTGCGCAGCATCAGCGGTGGCGGCAGGCTGCGGGCCAATTGCTCGCGGATCACCTGATCGACCGGCCGCGCGCTGCCGGACAGCGAGATCACCGCCGCTGCGTCCAGCTTCGGCGCGGCGAGGCTGGCAATCAGTGCGCCTTCGCTGTGGCCGAGCAGAATCAGTTTGCCGAAGCGCGGATCAGCCTTGAGCTTCTGCCCCCACGCCACCGCGTCCGCCGCATAGCCTTCCACCGACAGATTACGTTCATCGGGAGCCGCCGCCAGGCTCGCCGCGACGCCGCGCTTGTCGTAGCGCACGCTGGCGATGTTGTGTTTGGCCAGCACCCAGGCCAGACGCTTGAGGCTGTCATTGCGGCCGCCGTCCGGGTTGTTTCCGTCGCGATCTGTAGGACCCGAGCCAGAAATGATCAGAACAATCGGCACCGGGCTGTCGGACTTGGGCAGCAACAGCGAACCGAAAAGTTCGCCGCTGCCGGTGTCCAGAGTGACCGGGCGTTGTAGGACTGTCGCTTGGGCAAAGCCGGTGAAGAGGGTAAGACTCAAGATCAGAACTCGCAGCATCATCACGCCATCATTGGTCAAGGTGCCGGTTGGACTCGCCAGCACCACTAAGGTTCGAGGATGAACTACTCGGTTAGCCTGCGTATACTGGCGCGCATCAAGAATTCGGGTTTGATTTCACGGAGCGTCCTGCATGTCCGGCAATACCTACGGCAAGTTGTTCACTGTCACCACCGCTGGCGAAAGCCATGGTCCGGCGTTGGTCGCCATTGTCGACGGCTGCCCGCCGGGCCTGGAGATTTCCCTGGAAGATCTGCAGCGCGACCTCGATCGCCGCAAACCGGGCACCAGCCGCCACACCACCCAGCGTCAGGAAGCCGATGAAGTCGAAATCCTCTCCGGCGTGTTCGAGGGCCGTACCACCGGTTGCGCGATTGGCCTGCTGATTCGCAACACCGATCAGAAGTCCAAGGACTACTCGGCGATCAAGGACCTGTTCCGCCCGGCCCACGCCGACTACACCTACCACCACAAGTATGGCGAGCGCGATTATCGCGGCGGCGGCCGCAGTTCGGCCCGGGAAACCGCGATGCGCGTGGCGGCCGGGGCGATCGCCAAGAAGTATCTGGCCAGTCAGGGCATCGTCATTCGCGGTTACATGAGCCAGCTCGGTCCGATCGAGATTCCGTTCAAGACCTGGGATTCGGTAGAGGAGAACGCCTTCTTCAGTCCCGATCCAGACAAGGTGCCGGAGCTGGAAGCCTATATGGACCAGTTGCGCCGCGATCAGGACTCGGTGGGGGCGAAGATCACCGTGGTCGCCGAAGGGGTGATGCCGGGTCTCGGCGAGCCGATTTTCGACCGCCTCGACGCCGAGCTTGCCCACGCGCTGATGAGCATCAACGCGGTCAAGGGCGTGGAGATCGGCGCCGGTTTCGCCTGTGTCGCCCAGCGCGGCACCGAACACCGCGATGAACTGACGCCGGAAGGTTTCCTCAGCAACAACGCTGGCGGCATCCTCGGCGGTATCTCGTCCGGTCAGCCGATCGTTGCGCATCTGGCGTTGAAACCGACCTCGAGCATTACCACGCCGGGGCGTTCGATCGATGTGAACGGCAACCCGGCCGATGTGATCACCAAGGGCCGTCACGACCCATGCGTCGGCATCCGCGCGACACCGATTGCCGAGGCGATGATGGCCATCGTGCTGATGGATCACCTGTTGCGCCACCGCGGGCAGAACGCCGATGTGCGCGTGAGCACGCCGGTGCTGGGCCAGCTCTGATGGCTGCGCTCGAAGCCGTCGCGGCATAACCGGCGTGGCGGCGCTCCCGTACTGGCGGCTGTCCAGTTTCTATCTGTTCTATTTCGCCTTGCTCGGTTCGACAGCGCCGTTTCTGGCGCTGTACTTCGATCACCTCGGCTTCAGCGCCGCGCGCATCGGCGAGCTGGTGGCGATTCCGATGCTGATGCGCTGCGTGGCGCCGAACATCTGGGGCTGGCTCGGCGATTACACCGGCAGACGCCTGGCCATTGTGCGCTTCGGCGCGGTCTGCACGTTGCTGACCTTTTCGCTGATCTTCGTCAGCCAGACCTATGCCTGGCTGGCGATGGTCATGGCCCTGCATGCGTTTTTCTGGCACGCGGTGCTGCCGCAGTTCGAAGTCATCACCCTCGCGCATCTGCAGGGTCAGACCTCGCGCTACAGTCAGATTCGCCTGTGGGGCTCGATCGGCTTCATCATCACCGTGGTGGTCTTGGGGCGGTTGTTCGAATGGCTGAGCCTGGACATCTACCCGGCGGCACTGGTGCTGATCATGGCCGGCATTGTTCTGAGCAGTCTGTGGGTGCCGAACGCGCAACCCGCACAGGGCAATCGGCCGGCGGGAGAGGGCTTTCTCAGGCAATTGCGCCATCCTGGCGTGTTGGCATTTTATGCTTGTGTGGCGCTGATGCAGGTCAGCCACGGGCCGTATTACACTTTTCTGACTTTGCACCTCGAGCGCCTCGGTTACAGTCGTGGCGTCATCGGCATGCTTTGGGCTGTTGGCGTCGTCGCGGAAGTACTGATGTTCATGGCCATGAGTCGCATTCTGGCGCGGTTTTCCCTGCGCCGGGTGCTGCTGGCGAGTTTCCTGCTGGCGGCGTTGCGCTGGCTGCTACTTGGGTCGTTCGCTGAATTTCTCTGGGTGCTGTTGTTCGCCCAAGTGCTGCACGCAGCGACTTTTGGCAGCTTTCATGCGGCTGCCATCGCTTTCGTGCAACGTAGTTTCGGCGCCCGCCAGCAAGGTCAGGGCCAAGCGCTGTATGCGGCACTGGCCGGCACCGGCGGGGCGCTCGGCGCGCTGTATTCCGGCTACAGCTGGAATGCCCTCGGCCCGACATTGACCTTTAGTATTGCCAGTCTCGCAGCGCTCGCCGCTGCCGTTATCATTGCCACCCGTATGCAAGAGGACAGGCCATGAGCCTTAGCCGTGAACAGCTCGCCCAACAGATCGTCGACGCCGGGCGTTTTCTATATGGCCGCGGCTGGTCGCCAGCCACCAGCAGCAACTATTCGACACGCCTGTCGCCAAGCGAGGCGTTGCTGACCGTGTCGGGCAAACACAAAGGCCAGTTGAGCGTGGATGACGTGCTCGCCACCGATTTGTCCGGCAACAGCCTGGAGCCGGGCAAGAAACCCTCCGCCGAAACCTTGCTGCACACCCAACTCTACAGTTGGCGCGCGGAGATCGGCGCGGTGCTGCACACCCATTCGGTGAATGCCACGGTGCTGTCGCGCCTGACCCCGGAAGCCTTCATCGAGTTTGAAGACTACGAACTGCAAAAAGCTTTCAGCGGCATTTCCACCCACGAATCACGGGTGCGTGTGCCGATTTTCGACAATGATCAGGACATTGCGCGCCTCGCCGCCAAGGTGCAGCCTTGGCTCGACGCCCATCCCGACTGCGTTGGTTATCTGATTCGCGGGCATGGCCTCTACACGTGGGGCGCGCAGATGAGCGACGCACTACGGCAGATCGAGGCTTTCGAATTCCTGTTTGAATGCGAGTTGAAAACCCGCAGCGTCATGAACCGCCAAGGCTGAGTTCACCAGAAACAGCCCGTTTGCCTGATGACATGCTGCGCCCGACCGGTCTTGAAGAGCCGGACGGCGCCGCCGCTACCGAGGAATTGCCCATTAGCAGCCTGTCCGTTTATCACGTTTCCAGCCCTGAGATTCCCAACAAGGTGCTGACCCATTTCGAAGACATTGCTTCGACGCTGGCCGAGCAGGGCGTGCGTTTCGACCGCTGGCAAGCCGCCGCGAAGATCCAGCCCGGCGCCAGTCAGGAAGAAGTCATCAGCGCTTATAAAGAGCAGATCGACAAGCTGATGACCGAGCGCGGTTACATCACCGTTGATGTGATCAGTCTCAACAGTGATCACCCGCAAAAAGCCGA
Source organism: Pseudomonas sp. RIT-PI-o (assembly GCF_001297215.1). Lineage (NCBI taxonomy): Bacteria > Pseudomonadati > Pseudomonadota > Gammaproteobacteria > Pseudomonadales > Pseudomonadaceae > Pseudomonas > Pseudomonas sp. RIT-PI-o. Next base: position 64,906 of record NZ_LHPA01000033.1, read on the forward strand.
ACTGCGCGCCAAGTTCCTTGAAGAACACCGCCATGGCGAAGACGAAGTGCGATTTTTCGTCGCAGGTCGCGGCTTGTTTACCCTGCACATCGACGATTACGTCTATGCCGTGCTGTGCGAGAAGAACGACCTGATCTCGGTTCCGGCGGGCACCAGGCACTGGTTTGACATGGGCGAGCATCCACATTTCGTGGCGATCCGTCTGTTCAACAACCCGGAAGGCTGGGTTGCCAACTTCACCGGCGAAGACATCGCTGGCCGCTTCCCGCGTCTGGAGGACTGAAACCGTGTCGATCAAAGCCATCCTCACCGACATCGAAGGCACCACCAGCGCGGTGAGTTTCGTCTTCGATGTGCTGTTTCCCTACGCCGCCAGACACTTGCCGGATTTCGTGCGCCAGAACGCTTCCCGCACCGACGTCGCTGAGCAACTCGACGCCGTACGCCGCGACAGCAATGAGGCGCACGCCGACGTTGAACGCGTCGTTGAAATCCTCTTGAGCTGGATCGCCGAAGACCGCAAGGCCACGCCGCTCAAGGCATTGCAAGGCATGGTCTGGGAACAGGGCTATCAGGCCGGGCAACTGAAAGGTCACGTTTATCCGGACGCAGTCGAAGCGCTGCAACGTTGGCATGCGGCCGGGTATCAGCTGTTTGTTTACTCGTCCGGCTCGATCCAGGCACAGAAGCTGATCTTCGGTTGTTCGGAGGCGGGCGATCTGACGCCGCTGTTCAGCGGCTATTTCGATACCACATCAGGGCCCAAGCGTGAGGCGCAGTCCTATCGCAATATTCAGCAGGCGGTGGGTGTTGAAGCAGATGAAATCCTGTTTCTTTCGGACATCGTCGAAGAGCTCGATGCTGCGCAGTCAGTCGGTCTGAAGACCTGCGGCCTGGCGCGTGAAGGCGGGGAGTTGCCGGGGCACGTCACGGTGGACAGCTTTACCGGAATCGAACCGGAAGCATTCTGACCCTACAGTGGAAATTGTAGGAGCGAGCCTGCTCGCGAAAGCGATGTGTCATTGAAGTAATCTGTATCTGACAACACCGCATTCGCGAGCAGGCTCGCTCCCACAGTAGATATGTCGCAGACATAAACAAACAGGCCGTGAAGCGCATGCTCCACGGCCTGTTTTTGTTTAAAACAACTTACAGCGAGTGATACGTCGGCAGGGCAAAACGCTGCTGGCTCTGCAGCATTGCGATTTGCGGCAACTCGCTGGCTTGTTCGGCCAGGTCACGGCGGATCGCGCTGATCGCCCAGGACAGTTGGTCACCGGCGTGCAGTTGCTGATACGAGAGTGCGCGTTTGAAGACTTTGCCGTCGCTGCTACGCAGAGTGAGCAGGATGCCACCGTCAGGACGTGGGGCAGTGCTGACTTCGTAGTTGGAGAACAGCGATGTAAATTTTTCTTGAATCAGGCTCATGTCATCAGCTCCGTATGTACTTGAATGGCAAGCATGCGGAGGTAGTTGCAGCGTTTGTGCCAGTATTGATTCGAATAAAATCCCTTTAAAATCAACATGTTAAAAGCATTGCATTTTGCAGGTGTCGTGCAATCTGCATGAATGGCCATCGTGCATCCTGCATTTTGCGTGATTTTTCTCTGTGCTACGGAACCAAACGTCCGTACCAGAATCGACGCCCACCTCGTCGGTGCGACGGGATACAAATCATTGCAAAAACCGCGTGTACAGCCCCGCGAGCGCTGACGTACTTTCCTTCTCGACCCTCGACATAAACGCGTCGGTTGCAGCCATACCCGATAACAAGAACAGCGATCCGCACGCCCGGGTCGAACGGGGAGCTTTCATGCGTCACGCACCGAGCGACACGATTACCTGGAGCATGATGCTCCGCAAACTGCCGATGATCGCCAAAGCCATCCCACGGGTGGTCAAAGGCATGAAGGTGGCCAACGTCACGGATCCGACCCAAGCGTGTGGCCTCGGCTGGACCTTCGAGCAAGCGGCGCTGCGCAATCCGGACGGCGTGGCGTTGATGCAGGATGAGGTTGCGCTGACCTACACGCAGGTCAACCAGTGGGCCAATCGCATCGCGCATTATCTGAGCGAGCAGGGCATCGGCAAGGGTGATGTGGTCGCGGTGTTCATCGAGAACCGTGCGGAATTGCTGGTGACCATTCTCGCGCTGGCCAAGCTCGGTGCGGTCAGTGCGCTGCTCAATACCTCGCTGATACGCGACACGCTTATCCACAGCATCAACCTGGTCGCACCCGTGGCCATCGTGGTCGGCGAAGAGTTGACGGCGGCCTATGCCGGCGTGCGTGATCAAGTTTCTATCGCTGCACCGCGCACATGGTTTGTCGCCGATCACGACACTTACAGCCATCCGGGCATCGCGCCCGACGGTTACGTCAATCTGATCAGCGCCAGTGCCGACGCCAGCAGCGATAACCCGCCGAGCAGCGCGCAGATTTTCTTCGACGATCCTTGTTTCTATATCTACACCTCCGGCACCACCGGCCTGCCCAAGGCCGGGGTGTTCAAGCACGGCCGCTGGATGCGCAGCTCGGCGAGCTTCGGCATGATCGCCCTCGATATGCGCCCGGACGACGTCGTCTATTGCACCTTGCCGCTGTATCACGCCACCGGCCTGTGCGTGTGCTGGGGATCGGCGATCAACGGCGCTTCGGGTTTTGCCATCCGGCGCAGATTCAGCGCCAGTCAGTTCTGGAATGATGTGCGTCGCTATCGCGCGACCACTATCGGTTATGTCGGCGAGTTGTGCCGCTATCTGGTCGAGCAACCGGCCAGCGCCGATGACAGCTGCCACGACGTACGCAAGATGATCGGCAATGGCTTGCGTCCCGGTGCCTGGGCCGAGTTCAAGACGCGTTTTGCCGTCGAGCACATCTGTGAGCTGTACGCGGCGAGCGACGGCAATATCGGTTTCAGCAATATCCTCAATTTCGACAACACCGTCGGTTTTTCGCTGATGGACTGGGAACTGGTTGCCTACGATCACGACAGTGGCGAGCCGTTGCGCGGCAATGACGGTTTCATGCGCAAGGTCGGCAAGGGCGAGCAGGGCCTGCTGCTGGCTCGGATCGACGACAAGGCGCCGCTGGACGGTTACACCGATCCGCAGAAAACCGCCCGCGTCGTACTGCACGATGTGTTCAACAAGGGCGATCGTTTTTTCAACACCGGCGACCTGCTGCGCAACATCGGTTTCGGTCACGCGCAGTTCGTTGATCGCCTCGGCGATACCTATCGCTGGAAGGGTGAAAACGTGTCGACCACCGAAGTCGAGAACCTGTTGCTGCAGCATCCGTTGATTTCTGAAGCGGTGGCGTATGGCGTAGAAATTCCCAATACCAACGGACGTGCGGGGATGGCTGCAATCACGCCCGCCGAATCCTTGGCCACGCTGGATTTCGCCGAATTGCTGAGTTTCGCCCGGCAGCGTATGCCGGCCTACGCCGTGCCGTTGTTCCTGCGGGTGAAGGTGAAAATGGAGACCACCGGAACCTTCAAATACCAGAAGACCCGCCTGAAAAAGGAAGGCTTCGACCCCGGTCTTACGGGCGATGACCCGATCTTCGCCTGGCTGCCGGGCAGCGCAACCTATGTGCATGTCAGTGAGGAAATCCTCGCTGACATTCAACAGGGCAAACATCGATATTGAATGTGGCTATCGCGCCGCTCGGAAAAAACCGAGTGACAGCCACCGTCGCGCTCGGGAAACTGTCGGCTTTCCGATAGACCGAAATGGAGTGCCACATGTCTGACCAAAGCCGCCAGATGACCCCTGAGGAAGCTGCCGAATTCACCGAGCAGGTTTTCAACAAGGCGCGCGACGGTGATGCCGAGATGCTCGATCGCCTGGTGACTGCCGGGCTGCCAGTGAACCTGAAAAACAGCAAGGGCGACACGCTGCTGATGCTCGCCAGCTACTACGGCCATGTTGATGCGGTGAAGGTCCTGCTTAAACACAAAGCCGATCCGGAAATGCGCAATGGCAACGGCCAGAGCCCGATTGCCGGCGCTGCGTTCAAAGGCGATCTGGCGGTGGTCAGAGCGCTGGTCGAGGCGGGCGCCGAAATCGAAGGCTCGTCGTTCGACGGCCGCACGGCATTGATGATGGCGGCGATGTTCAACCGCGTTGAAATCGTCGATTACCTGATCGGCAAGGGTGCCGACCCGAAAGCCAAGGACGCCAATGGCGTCACCGCGCTGGATGCGGCCCGGACCATGGGCGCAGTCGATACCACCGCGCAGTTGGAAAAGTTGTTGGCTTCATAAACGTCAAAAGATCGCAGCCGGTCCGCAATCACGCGCAGAATCTGTGGGAGCTGCCGAAGGCTGCGATCTTTTGCTTTTCTGCGCTATTCTTCGCGCCCGCAAAATCTGCCTCCATCACAGGATCCGCCTCATGAAAGCCGCACTCGTCGAACTCATCAGCAAAATCAGCTCCGGCTGCATGGGCGAGGACGAGATCCTGAAAGTGGCCGACGAAGCCGCGCAGGCCTACGCCGATGCCGATGCTTTTCTGACAGCCAACCCGGACATCAACTACGACGACACTTTCCCGATTCCGCTGGGTGAGTGGGTGGTGGTGGGCAGCCTGCCGGAAACCGTATTGTTCCAGGCCGACACCTACGTCGATCTGTTCGCACAAATCGTTGCCTCGTTCGGTCCGGGCGTGGATTTCAACCTCAAGCCCAAGCAACTGGCGAAGACCGAAGCGCTGACCGCACTCAACCGCATTCAGGTGCAGATGAGCAGCCTGAACAAGGAAAACGGCGGCTACACGCTGATGAACTTCAGCCAGTTGCTCGACGATGAACTGCAAATGGTCCTGGTCTACGGCAACGATGTGCCACGCGTGCTCGAGTTGTGCGCCGAGATTGGCATCGTCGCTGCGCCGGCACTGGAGGCCTTGAAGGTCGCCGTTCACGTCTGAACGCAATAAAAGGGAACCCTGCGCGCGACCGTCTATCCTAAAAGTGCATGCCACTATTCTGGAGCGACACCATGGGTTCCACGTTCAATGGTCTGATTGGCCTGATCATCCTTGCCCTCGACATCTGGGCAATCATCAACGTGCTGAAAAGCGGCGCCTCCACCGGGATGAAAATCGTCTGGGTGTTGCTGATCATCCTCCTGCCGGTGCTGGGCCTGATCATCTGGGCGATTGCCGGGCCACGGGGCAACGTCCGGATCTGAGCTGATTTTCGATCACACTGTCATCCCTGTGGGAGCGAGCCTGCTCGCGAAGACGTTGTGTCAGTCGCCATCACCGGCAACTGATGCTCCGCTTTCGGGAGCAGGCTCGCTCCCACAGTGGTTTGCGGTGGTAAAAAACGAGCTGAGGTTCGACCTGTCATCTTCGGCAACGTAGAATGCGCGCCTTTCCCGGGCAATCGTCCCCACGATGGCGCCCGCGCATTTACCGGAGCACTTGACCATGACCGTCACCAAGACCAGCGAGTACCTGGAAACCCTCTACGAAGGCTATGGCCAGCGTTTTCGCATGGAAAAACTGCTGCACGAAGTGCGCACCGAGCACCAGCATCTGGTGATCTTCCAAAACCCGCGCATGGGCCGGGTGATGGCGCTGGACGGCGTGATCCAGACCACCGAAGCCGACGAATTCATCTACCACGAAATGCTCACCCACGTGCCGATCCTTGCCCACGGCACTGCCAAGCGTGTGCTGATCATTGGCGGCGGTGATGGCGGTATGTTGCGCGAAGTGACCAAGCACGCCGGCGTCGAGCACATCACCATGGTCGAAATCGACGGCACCGTGGTCGACATGTGCAAGGAATTCCTGCCGAACCATTCCGCCGGTGCCTACGACGATCCCCGCCTGAACCTGGTGATCGATGACGGTATGCGTTTCGTCGCTACCACTACTGAAAAATTCGACGTGATCATTTCCGACTCCACCGATCCGATCGGCCCGGGCGAAGTGCTGTTCTCGGAGAACTTCTACCAGGCGTGCCACCGTTGCCTGAACGAAGGCGGCATCCTCGTCACCCAGAACGGCACGCCGTTCATGCAGATCGACGAAGTCAAAACCACCGCTGGCCGCCTGCGCAGCCTGTTCCCGGACTGGCACTTCTACCAGGCCGCCGTGCCGACCTACATCGGCGGCTCGATGACCTTCGCCTGGGGCTCGACCAACCCGGCCTACCGCAAGCTCAGCCGTGAAACCCTGCAACAGCGCTTCATCGGCAGCGGCATCGTTACCCGCTACTACAACCCGGAAATCCACATCGGCGCATTCGCTCTGCCGCAATACGTGCTGCAAGCGGTGAACAAGCCGAGCAACGACTAATACTTCCCCGCAAAACCTCTTTGTGAGAGCGAGCCTGCTCGCGAAAGCTTTTTCCCAGTCGATGTATCTGTGACTGGCAGACCGCAATCGCGAGCAGGCTCACTCCTACAATTCACGATCATCGGCTGTAATCCTTTTGAACCAACTCTCGCGGAAAAAAGTCGAGATAAAGGTAAGCCCATTTACGGGTTGATCGAGGAGGCACTGATGCAAAAGTGGAAAGTCACTTTCGTGGATGATCATGGTGAAATCGTTGATGAGATCTTCGAACGTGAGGAATGCCCGTCCGATGATGAAGCCGCGCGGCTGATCAAGGAGCGGCTTCTTCCGGTGGCCGCCCAGCTGGATCTCAATGATCTGGAAGGGCGCACCGCCGATGCCGGGGTGAAAAACCTCAAGACCCAGAACGGCATCGAAATCCGCAGCATCACACCTGTCTGAACACATCCTGTCATCTCGTAAACCAGGCCTTGGCAGCGGCGCTCTCTTGGGGCTACTCTGCAAGCGAGATCAGCGAATGGATCGCTAAGGTCTGGTCTTGTCAGCTACATGCTTGTTTCCCGCGCGCAACCACGTTGCCGTAGTACTTAGGCCAAAGGCCCGGGGCGGGAATACGGAAAGTCTATCCATCAATCGAGGGGGACGATTCATGAGCACAGCCTATCAAGAAGACATCAGCAGCAACGTTCTGCGCCGCATGAAAGAAGGCGGTTTCGATTTTTCCCGGTTCCATCCCATCGAGTTCTACGCGATTTTCCCGGACGAGGAGCGGGCGCGCAGGGCAGCAGGCAAATTTCGCGGTGAGTCCATCAATGCCCAGGTCAGTGCGCGCGACGACGGCGCCTGGTCGCTGGAATTGAGCAAAGTGATGTACGCAACCTACGACGACATTGGCGATTTCGAGCAGGGCTTTTCCGCCGTGGTCGAGCCGCTGGGCGGCATTATCGAGGGTTGGGGCGTGAAGCAGGAGGTGCGCAATCGTTACCGCCTGAATTGAGCTTGAGCATTTTGTATCGGACAACGGCTGACCTTCGGGTCGGCCGTTGTCGTTTTAAAGATCAAAAGATCGCAGCCTTCGGCAGCTCCTACAGGTGATCGTGTAGGAGCTGCCGAAGGCTGCGATCTTTTGCTTTTGCATTCAAAATATTTCAGAAAACCAAAAAAAAGCCACCGGAGAGGGTGGCTAAAAGGGAAGACGGGTATGCAGTGAAGTCTTTGCGGGGCGGGGCTGGCAAGGCAGTCCAGGTCAATTCGGCGAGCAGCTTTGCAGCGCCATGCCGATGAAGTTTTGCAGCGAATGCGCGGATTATCCACAGTCGCTGCCGGGCAGTGAAATCAACTCTGACTATGCTGGTGATAGGCGATGCAGTGCGTCGCAATGAAGCGGGGGCAATCGGGTCGGGGCATTTGCCGCACAGGAATGGTGCGCTGCCTTTGGCGTGGATCCACAACCGATTGAATTCAAAGCGTTTATGCCGATGGCACGGGCCTTGCGAAGGCCTGTATGTCCGGAGTGACAAGGAGTACGGCATGATCCGCACCTGTTTTGACGAGATGTACGATGCTGGCGGACTGGTTCGCCCGCATTACCGGGAATTTGCCCGCTGGCTGGCCGAGACGCCCGACGAGTTGCTTGCGCAACGCCGACGCGAGGCTGATCTGCTGTTCCATCGTGCCGGGATCACTTTCACGCTTTATGGCGACGAGCAGGGCACCGAGCGCCTGATTCCGTTCGACACCATTCCGCGCAGCATACCGGCCAGTGAGTGGCGAATCGTCGAGCCCGGTTGTATCCAGCGGGTCAAGGCGCTGAACATGTTCCTCGCCGACCTCTACCACGAGCAGCGCATCATCAAGGCCGGGATCATTCCCGCCGAACAGGTGCTGGCCAACGAGCAATACCAGCTGGCAATGCAGGGCCTGGATCTGCACCGCGACATCTATTCGCATATTTCCGGCGTCGATCTGGTGCGCGATGGCGATGGCACTTATTACGTCCTCGAAGACAACCTGCGCACACCCAGCGGCGTCAGCTACATGCTCGAAGACCGCAAGATGATGATGCGGCTGTTCCCTGAGCTGTTCGCCGCTCAGCGCATCGCCCCGATCGATCACTACCCCAATCTGCTGCTCGACACCCTGAAAAGCTCAAGTCCGATCGACAACCCCAGCGTAGTGGTGCTGACGCCGGGGCGCTTCAACAGCGCGTTCTTCGAGCATGCGTTTCTCGCGCGGGAAATGGGCGTTGAACTGGTGGAAGGCGCGGACCTGTTCGTGCGCGACGACAAGGTGTTCATGCGCACCACCGACGGCCCGAAAGCCGTCGATGTGATTTATCGCCGCCTCGACGATGCCTTCCTCGACCCGCTGGCATTCAACCCGGATTCGATGCTCGGCGTGCCGGGGCTGCTGTCGTCCTATCGCTCCGGCAATGTGGTGCTGGCCAATGCCATCGGCACCGGAGTGGCGGACGATAAATCGGTTTACCCGTTTGTCACCGACATGATCCGTTTCTACCTCGACGAAGAGCCGATTCTGAAGAACGTGCCGACCTGGCAATGCCGCAACCCGTCCGAGTTGTCCCACGTGCTGGCCAATCTTCCGGATCTGGTGGTCAAGGAAACCCAGGGCTCCGGCGGTTACGGGATGCTGGTCGGGCCGGCCGCGACGAGCGCGGAAATCGATGCCTTTCGCGAGCGCATCAAAGCCAAGCCCCATGCCTACATCGCGCAGCCGACGCTGTCGCTGTCGACGTGCCCGACCTTTGTCGAAAACGGCATCGCGCCGCGCCATATCGACCTGCGCCCGTTCGTACTGTCCGGCCGCGAGACCCGGGTCGTGCCCGGAGGTTTGACCCGTGTCGCGTTGCGTGAAGGCTCCCTGGTGGTGAATTCCTCCCAGGGTGGCGGCACCAAGGACACCTGGGTAGTCGAGGATTGAAGGAAGCTTGCCATGTTAAGTAGAACTGCCTCGGATCTGTACTGGATGTCGCGTTACCTGGAGCGTGCGGAGAACCTCGCACGCATGCTCGACATCAGTTATTCACTGTCGCTGATGCCGCAGGACGGGCGCGGCGATGGTCTGCACGAACTCGCCATGCCGTTGCTGATTACCGGCACTCTCGATGATTACCATGACCGCCACTGCGATCTGCACGCCGAACGCCTGCTGCATTTCTTTGCGCTGGACGCGGCCAACCCGGCGAGCATCTACAGCTGCCTCGGCGCGGCGCGGGCCAGTGCCCATGCGGTGCGCGGGCGAATCACCGCCGACATGTGGGAAAACATCAACGCAACCTGGCTGGAAATCCGCGGCATCGCCGAACAGGGTCTGAGCCGCTACGGCATGAGCCGTTTCTGCGAATGGATCAAGGAGCGCTCGCACCTGTTCCGAGGCGCGTCCTACGGCACGATCATGCGCAACGACGCGTTTCGTTTTATCCGTCTGGGCACGTTCATCGAGCGCGCGGACAACACGCTGCGCCTGCTCGATGCCCGCTACGAAATGGCCGGCGATCAGGCCGAAGCGGTCAGTGATGGCACAGCGCACGCCTATTACCAGTGGAGTGCGCTGCTGCGAGCGTTGTCGTCGTTCGAGGCCTACACCGAAATCTACCGCGATGCGCCCGGCGCCCGGCACGTCGCCGAATTGCTTTTGTTGCGCGCCGATGTACCCCGTTCGCTGCGTGCCTGTACCGAAGAAATCGACCAGATCCTCGCGCAACTGCCCGGCGCCAACGGCCGCCCGGCACAACGCCTGGCGGCGGAAATGGACGCGCGCCTGCGCTACACCGGCATCAACGAAATCCTCGAAGAAGGCCTGCACGCCTGGCTGACCGAATTCATCCCGTTGGTGCGCCAGTTGGGCAACGCCATTCACAGTTCCTACCTGGAGGCTGCATGAGACTTTCCATAAGCCACGAGACCACCTATCACTACGAAGATCAGGTGCGCGCGAGCATCCAGTACCTGCGCCTGACGCCTCACGACAGCGAGCGTCAGCACGTGCTCAGTTGGCAGCTGGATTTACCGCGCCCGGTGCGTGCGCAACTCGATCCGTTCGGCAACATCCTGCATGTATTGACCATGGACGAGCCCCACGAAGCGATCATCATTGGTGCCCGTGGTCAGGTCGATATCGATGAATTGCGCGAGGCCGAACATGAAAGCCAGTCAGCGCTGCCGTTCCTGCGCTTCACGCGCATGACCGAAGCCGATGAAGCCTTGCGCGAGTTTGCCGGGAAAAACTGCAAGCAACGGCGTGATCGCACCGCGCTGATCGATTTGATGTGCGCATTGAATCAGCACATGACCTACACGCCGGGCTCGACCGTGGTCGACACCAGCGCCGCCGAAGCCTTCGCCGGTCGCGCCGGGGTCTGTCAGGATCATGCGCACGCCTTTCTCGCCTGCGCGCGCAGCCTCGGCATACCGTCGCGTTATGTCTCGGGTTATCTGTACAGCGAGGATTGCGAGCATCTGGCCAGCCATGCCTGGGCGGAAGCGTGGCTGGATGACGCGTGGTACAGCTTCGACGTGACCAACCAACTGTCGCGTCCGGAGCGCCACCTGAAACTGGCGGTGGGCCTGGATTATCTCGATGCCTGCCCGGTACGCGGCATGCGCCGGGGCGGCGGCTGCGAGCAGATGCACGCGAAAGTGTTCGTCTCGCCGACGCCGATCATCTCCGTCCAGCAACAATAAGGATCTGCACAATCCCCTGTAGGAGTGAGCCTGCTCGCGATGGCGGCGTGACAGTCACATCTGTATCGCCTGACACGCCGCCATCGCGAGCAGGCTCACTCCTACAAGGAATTGGTGTCAGGGCTTAATCTTGCGACCGGCCATGTGCCTGAGATAGCCCACCAGCATTTGCAGATCCCCGTCCGGCAACACTTGCGCCGAAAACCCCGGCATCTTCGCCTGCGGCCACTGGCGCAAACTCTGCGGATCGCGGATGTAGCGCTTCAGGAAGTCCGCACCAAAATACTCGGTCGGGCTGTACGGAATATTCAGATCCGGCCCGAACTGCGCATCACCGGCACCATTCAACCGGTGACACGCCAGGCAGTTTTTCTGAAACAAGGCAAAGCCCTGGTTCACCGGATCATCGGCCTTCAATGCCGGATCGGGCAGCAGGGCAGGGAAACGCTGGGCCACCGGCGCCATCAACTTGAGGCTGGCGACTTCGAACGGCCACTGCTCGGGACTGATCTTGCCGGCTTGCGGATCGGTCCAGACCAGATAGAAAGGCCCGGCGCTGTGCTTGCCGGCGGACAACGGTGGCCATGGCCGTGCCGGATCCTCGATTGCCAGCCATGCGCGTGCGCCGTTCTTGTTCAGCAAAGGCGCAGCGGCCAACTCGGCGGCAAAGCCGTCCAGCGCCACCGCTTGCAAGTGGTCCTCAGGTCTGACGCCCGTCAGCAACGCGGCCAGGGGCACGGCCTGATAGGTCATGTCTTTCTTGTAGGAAACATCATTGTTGATCGTGAGGGTTTGCAGCTGAGGATGCTTGAGCAGTTCCTCGGTCTGCCAGGTGCGGCTGTTTGCGCCCAACTGCAGATCCAGTTGTGCGGCAGACAACGGCAAGGTCAGCAGCAAGGCACTGAGCGCAATGAGCGTTTTCAAATGACCGCCTTCCATGTCGTGTAAGTGCGCAAAGGTTGGCACAACCACGCTGGCCCGGGTAGCGGGCCAGTCACATTTTCAGCGGCGATGTACAGCACGCGGCGCTTGAATCAGCCGATGACCTTGGTCAGATTCGGCAAGATCAACAACAGCGTCGTGGCGAAAAGAATGAGTCCTGCTTGACGTACTTTCGGTTGTTTGAACATGGCTTGACCGCCTTTATTGTTATTTCCTGAGGCGCGCCTGACTGCTGATCCATGACGGCACGCGTTGCACTTCCTGTTGGAGGACGCCCGTCTCGGCAAAACCCGACGACGATGGCGTACATGTTCACCTTAGGGCCCACGTCCGCGTTGGCTTAGATCCATTTCATATGGAGCGCTTAAAAAAAGCTTTAAAAAAGGCATGAGGCGTATTGCCAGCTTCTTTGCCGCCCGCTGGCTAGACAACTCGGCGACCTGAACCGGTTCACCTGAGGTCCGATGACCGTCCGTCTGAGCGCGTGCGTCAAGCGCGTCGAGCAATGTGGTCATTGCTTGCCGGACTGCGCAGAGCGAAAGTGCAATGACACTGAATCAGGTTCGAGGACGTCATGACTGAAGCTTTGATTTTCGATGCGTTACGCACCCCGCGTGGCAGAGGCAAGGCCGACGGCGCGCTGCACAGCGTCAAACCGGTCAATCTGGTGGCAGGTTTGCTGAGCGCCTTGCAGGCACGCACGGCGCTGGACACCAGTCAGGTCGATGATGTGGTCCTCGGCTGCGTCACGCCGATCGGCGATCAAGGTTCCGATATCGCCAAAACGGCGGTGCAAGTAGCCGATTGGGACGTCAGCGTCGCCGGTGTGCAGATCAACCGTTTCTGCGCTTCAGGTCTGGAAGCGGTGAATCTCGGCGCGATGAAAGTGCGTTCGGGTTTTGAAGATCTGGTGGTGGTCGGCGGCGTCGAGTCGATGTCGCGGGTGCCGATGGGTAGCGATGGTGGCGCCTGGGCATTGGACCCGCAGACCAACCTGCACAGCCACTTCACCCCGCAAGGCGTCGGCGCCGACCTGATCGCCACCCTCGAAGGCTTCAGCCGACAGGATGTCGATGCCTACGCGCTGCACTCGCAGCACAAAGCCGCACGGGCGCGAGCTGATGGCTCGTTCAACAAGTCGCTGGTGCCGGTGCAGGATCAGAACGGCATCATCCTGCTCGATCATGATGAGTTCATCCGCGCCGAATCGACCCTTGAAGGCCTGGGCAAGCTCAAGCCGAGTTTCGAAATGATCGGGCAGATGGGCTTCGACGCCACGGCGTTGCGGGTCTACAGCCATGTCGAGCGAATCAACCACGTGCACACGCCGGGCAACAGTTCCGGGATTGTCGACGGTGCGGCGCTGATGCTCATCGGCTCCGAAGCCAAGGGCCGTGCGCTAGGGCTGCAGCCACGGGCGCGCATCGTCGCCACCGCCGTCACCAGTACCGACCCGACGATCATGCTCACCGGCCCGGCGCCGGCAACCCGCAAAGCGCTGGCCAAGGCCGGACTGCGCGTGGAAGACATCGATCTGTGCGAGGTCAACGAAGCGTTTGCCTCGGTGGTGTTGAAGTTCATCAAGGACATGGCCGTCGACCCGGACAAGGTCAACGTCAACGGCGGCTCGATCGCCATGGGCCACCCGCTGGGCGCCACTGGATGCGCGATCCTCGGCACGCTGCTCGATGAACTGGAAGCGCGTCACCTGCGCTACGGCCTGGCGACACTCTGCGTCGGCGGCGGCATGGGCATTGCCACCATCATCGAACGCCTCTGAGCCCCGACTTCAAGGAACCCTGTTATGAGCGAAGCGATTCGTTACGAAAAAGGCCAGGACGGTATCGTCGTGCTGACCATGGACATGCCGGGCCAGAGTGCCAATACCATGAACGCAGTGTATCGCGAGGCCATGGCCGCTTGCGTTGCGCGTTTGTCAGCGGAAAAAGACAGCGTTGCCGGGGTGATCATCACTTCAGCGAAGAAAACCTTCTTTGCTGGCGGCGACCTCAATGAATTGATCAAGGTCGGCAAGCCCGAAGCCAAAGCCTTCCATGACATGGTGCTGACCCTCAAGGCGCAGTTGCGCAGCCTTGAGACCCTCGGCAAACCGGTGGTTGCGGCGATCAACGGCGCTGCGCTGGGCGGCGGCTGGGAAATCTGCCTGGCCTGCCATCACCGCATCGCTGTGGATGATGCGTCGGTGCAACTCGGTCTGCCGGAAGTGACGCTGGGCCTGTTGCCGGGCGGCGGCGGGGTGGTGCGCATGGTGCGCATGCTCGGCATCGAAAAAGCCCTGCCGTATTTGCTCGAAGGCAAGAAGGTGCGCCCGCAACAGGCGTTGCAGGCCGGGCTGATTGATGAGCTGGCGGCGGATCGCGATGAGCTGCTGGCCAAGGCGCGCGCCTGGATTGTCGCTAATCCGAGCGCGGTACAACGCTGGGACGTCAAGGGTTACCAGATTCCGGGCGGCACGCCGTCCAGTCCAAAAGTGGCGCAGATGCTGGCGATTGCGCCGTCGATTCTGCGCGCGAAGACTCAAGGCACGCTGCCAGCGCCGGAGAAGATTCTCTGCGCGGCGGTGGAGGGTGCTCAGGTCGATTTCGACACGGCGCACCTGATCGAAACCCGCTACTTCACAGAACTGACGACCGGGCAGATCTCGAAAAACCTGATCGGCACGTTCTGGTTCCAGTTGAACGAGATCAACGCCGGCGGTTCAAGACCGCAAGGTTTTGCGCTTTATAAAACCAAGAAAGTGGGTGTGCTCGGCGCTGGCATGATGGGCGCGGGCATCGCGTTTGTCAGCGCCTCGGCAGGTATCGACGTCGTCCTCAAGGACATCAACCTCGCCGCTGCCGAGAAGGGCAAGGCGCATTCCGCGGCGCTGCTGGATAAAAAAGTTACCCGTGGCCAGATGACTGTCGAACAGCGCGAGGCAGTACTGGCGCGGATCGTTGCGAGCGAAATCGATGCCGATCTGGCCGGTTGCGATCTGATCATCGAAGCGGTATTCGAAGATCGCGAACTCAAAGCCAAGGTGTCTGCCGCCGCGCAACAGGTGGTGGGTGGCGAAGCAGTGATCGCTTCCAATACGTCCACTCTGCCGATCACCGGCCTGGCGACGGCCGTGCCCGATCAAAGCAAATTCATCGGCCTGCATTTCTTCAGTCCAGTGGAAAAAATGCCGCTGGTGGAAATCATCAAGGGCGCGCAGACCAGCGACGAAACCCTCGCCCGCGGTTTCGATTTCGTCCTGCAAATCAAGAAAACTCCGATCGTGGTCAACGACAGCCGTGGCTTCTTTACTTCGCGAGTGTTCGGCACGTTCACCAACGAAGGCATTGCCATGCTCGGCGAAGGCGTCAGTGCGCCGATGATCGAGACTGAAGCGCGCAAGGCCGGGATGCCGGTCGGGCCTCTGGCGATCTCCGACGAAGTTTCCCTCAGCCTGATGAGCCATATCCGGCAGCAGACGGCCAAGGACTTGCAGGCTGAAGGGAAACCGCTGATTGAGCACCCGGCCTTCGCCGTGATTGACTTGATGCTCAATGAATTCAAGCGACCAGGCAAAGCCGCCGGAGGCGGGTTTTATGAATATCCAGCGGCTGCCCAGAAGCATCTTTGGCCGGAGCTGAAAACGCGTTTCGAGAAAGTCGACGGACAGATTCCAGCAAAGGATGTGCGCGATCGTCTGTTGTTTGTGCAGGCCATCGAAACCGTGCGCTGTGTGGAGGAGGGCGTGCTGACCTCGACGGCGGATGCCAACGTCGGGTCGATCTTCGGCATCGGTTTCGCTGCGTGGACCGGCGGTGCGCTGCAGTTCATCAACCAGTATGGCCTGAAGGATTTTGTCGCGCGTGCGCAGTATCTGACCGAGCAATATGGCGAGCGTTTTACGCCGCCAGCGCTGCTACTGGACAAAGCCGCGAAAGGTGAAATGTTCTAGGGCTGGCGAACATGTCGGGGCTTGCCTTGGTCGGGTGTTTCAAGGCAGGCTCTGGGGTGTTCATTATTCCCATCACGTGTCAGGTATTTTTTATGTCGCTGCGCATCTGCATTCTCGAGACCGACATCTTGCGGCCTGAGCTGATCGATCAGTATCAGGGCTATGGGCAAATGTTTCAGCGCCTGTTTTCGCAACAACCGATCGCCGCTGATTTCACTGTCTATAACGTGGTGAATGGCGAATACCCAAGCGACGAGCAGACGTTCGATGCGTATCTGGTCACCGGCAGCAAGGCCGATTCGTTCGGCACTGATCCGTGGATTCAGACCCTCAAGACTTATCTTCTGAATCGCTACGAACGCGGCGACAAACTGCTCGGCGTGTGCTTCGGCCATCAATTGCTGGCGCTGCTGCTTGGCGGAAAGAGCGAGCGCGCATCCCAGGGTTGGGGCGTCGGTACCCACAACTACAAGCTGGCGGCCAAGGCGCCGTGGATGAGCCCGGTGCGCGAAGAGCTGACACTGTTGATCAGCCATCAGGATCAGGTGACCGAGCTACCGGAAAATGCAACGGTGATCGCCTCCAGCGATTTCTGCCCGTTCGCGGCTTATCACATCAACGATCAAGTGCTGTGCTTCCAGGGCCATCCGGAATTCATTCACGATTACTCGCGCGCGCTGCTCGATCTGCGCCAGGAAGCGCTGGGTTCGCAGATTTACAGCAAAGGCGTGGCCAGCCTCGAGCAGGAGCATCATGGCGCTACGGTTGCGGAGTGGATGATGCGGTTCGTCGCGCACAAGCCGGAAGCGGCTCAACGCTGAAAGGGCCTGCTCCCACAATCCCTGTGGGAGCGAGCCTGCTCGCGAATCGCCGGGGCGACGCGGTCCCGGCTACAACCACCCCGACCGTTTGAAACTCGCCCACAAACTCACACACCCCACCGTAATAAACCCCAGCACCGCAAAATAACCGTAATGCCAAGTCAACTCCGGCATGTTCTGGAAGTTCATCCCGTAAATTCCCGCCACAGCGGTGGGGAACGCCAGAATCGCCGCCCACGCCGCGAACTTGCGCTGCACCACGCTTTGCCGCGATGCCTCGAGCAACACACCAATCTCGATGGTCTGGCTGGCAATGTCCGCCAGCGTGCTCAGGTCTTCCATCTGTCGCGTCACGTGGATCTGCACATCGCGAAAGTACGGGCGCATGTTCTTGTCGATGAATGGAAAGCTTAGCTTTTGCAGCTCTTCGCCGATTTCTACCATCGGCGCCGCATACCGACGCAAGCGCACCACGTCACGGCGCAAACCGTGGAGCTTCTGGATGTCACGCTCGTTGAGGGCACTGCACAGCACGTTGCGCTCCAGCTCATCGATCTCCGCGTGGATCGCTTCGCCCACCGGCTGATAGTTCTCGATGACGAAATCGAGCAGCGCATACAGGACGAAATCCTCGCCATGCTCCAGCAACAGTGGACGCGCCTCACAGCGTTGACGCACCTGGGCGTAGGACGCCGAGTGGCCGTTGCGCGCGGTGATGATGTAGCCCTTGCCGGCGAAGATATGCGTTTCGATGAACTGCAAAACGCCGTGTTCACGAACGGGGGAGTAGGTGACGATAAACAGAGCGTCACCAAAGGTTTCCAGTTTTGGCCGGCTGTGTTTTTCCAGCGCATCTTCGATGGCCAGCTCGTGCAGATTGAACTGGCGTTGCAGGTTGGATAATTCCTGCGCGTCCGGTTCTTCCAGACCGATCCAGACGAAGTGGCCCGGCTTGGCCGCCCAGGCCGCGCCTTCATCAAGCGTGATATTGGTGACTTTCTTGCCTTCGCTGTACACCGCAGCAGCAACAACTCGACCCATGGTGGTGATTCACTTCTTCTTGGCAGATGGCAGGGGAACAAGGCTTCAGCTTAGCCGTGTCGCTGTTTGAGAGTCAGTGAAACTTCTACAGTTCAGCCGGCAAAAGAAAACCCGCACAGGGCGGGTTTGTTTTTCACGCGGCTCGCAGTTGCCGATCCATGGATTCGATACATTCGCGCATCTGTTCGCGGCATCGCTCGATGAGCATGGGCATGTCATCCATGGTCAATCCGACCGTAGGAATCGCCGGCAGCGAACGTATGAGAACGTTGCCGCTGCGCCAGCGATTCAGACGCATGTGCTTGACGTAACTGCTCACGCACACCGGAACGATCGGCACTCCGGCGGCAATCGCCATCTGGAACGCGCCTTTCTTGAACGGCAACAAATCTTCGCCGAGGTTGCGGGTGCCTTCCGGGAATACCCAGATCGAGGTGTCTTCATTCTGCAGGGTGTGAGTGGTCGTCAGCATCGACTGCCGCGCCTTGTGCGCATTGCCACGGTCGATCAACACATTGCCGGCGAGCCAGAACAACTGGCCGAACAACGGCACCCACTTCAGGCTTTTCTTGCCGATACACACGGTGCGGCGCGGGACGACGTTGCCGAACACGAACAGATCGTAATTGGACTGGTGGTTAGCGATGATCACGCAGCTGTCAGGCTTGTTGATCAACCCGTTGACCTCAGACTTGACCCGCAAACGCAGGATACACATCGCTGGCAACGCGTAGAGGCGGGCGCAGAGTCGGCTGTTGTCCGGATTGAAGGGGCGGCACAGGCCAAGGATCACGCCCAGCACGCCGGCCAGAATAAAGTGCAGGCCCATCAACAACATACGAAACACGAACAGCATTTTTGCAGGCCCACCGGGACAAAAGGTGGCGCAGTGTACGGATGTGCACTGTTTTCGGCAATTGCCCCTATAGAGTCCGGAGATGGCCGATGTTTAAGCGCATGTTTCAGCGCTGCCTGTCAGGTGCATCCTAGAGCTGTCAGGGAATCATCAACACCGAACGTAAGAAAAAGCCCGACGCGAGGGTCGGGCTGTTCTCAACGGTCAAATCCTTCAGGAATCAGCCCAGATGTTGCTGATCCTGCAGGATGGCATCGTCGAGGGTTTCCAGCAGTTGTTTGCGCACTTTCAGCTTGGTGTTCTTGTGCGCGAGCATATTGATTTGCTTCAACTGACGCGCGGCAGCCAGGGCGGAGCCCTGCAATTCTTCTGCAGTGACGACCTTGTCGAGGAAACCTGCATCAACGGCACTTTTCGGATCGAACATTTCGCCATTGATCACTGAGCGATGGAAAGCCGAACGCCGCAAGCGATCACGCGCCAGCTCGATACCGGCATGGTGCATGGTCATACCGATCTGCACTTCGTTCAGACCGATGCTGAACGGGCCATCGACACCGATGCGGTAATCGGCGGATAACAGCAGGAATGCGCCCTTTGCCACGGCGTGTCCCGGACAGGCAACGATCACCGGAAACGGGTGAGAGAGCAGGCGACGGGCCAGCGTCGAACCGGCGGTCACCAGCGCAACGGCCTCTTTCGGGCCGGCCGTCATCACCTTCAGGTCATAACCTCCCGAGAGAATCCCCGGCTGGCCGGTAATGATCACCACAGCCCGATCCGCGACCGCTTGATCCAGTGCCGCGTTAAATGCCGCAATCACATCGGGGGAAATGGCGTTGACCTTGCCATTGTTCAGGGTCAGGGTCGCGATACCGTCTTCGAGGTGGTAGGCAATCAACTCGCTCATGACGCTATTCCTTATTAGAAAGAAGGGCAGACGTTACCCACCGCCGCAGGCCAGGTAAAGCGCCGTGACTGACCTGCCAGTCACCGTTTTGCGCTTCAGCCAGCGCTGCGCGCCTCTTGCCTTCCATAAAGGAAGCACGTCGGTTACCCGAGATTGGCGAGTTTGCCATCCTCCGCCTGGCCCAGTGCAGTCCGCTCTCTTAAGCGCATGAAAATTCTGAAAAAAAGTTTGCCATCGGAAAAGCTTTCGACTACATTAGCGCGCCTCGACAGACAGAACATGTCTGCAGAGATACGGTGAAGTGTCCGAGTGGCTTAAGGAGCACGCCTGGAAAGTGTGTATACAGGAAACTGTATCGAGAGTTCGAATCTCTCCTTCACCGCCAAATTGAATAGCAAAAAACCCGACTTCGAAAGAAGTCGGGTTTTTTGTTTTCTGCGTGTTCGAAAATTGCTCGGGCATCATCTGCTGCGCGTCGATCGGCTCCGCGCGGGGGCCGGAATCCGGTTTTGTTGGCGTTGAACTATTGTACTGACCAGTTAGAATGGCCGCACTCATGGCTCTGCGTCACTCGCTGCATCAAAAAGGGTCGAGATTTACATTTCTGAGGTAGAGAGTAGTGGAACCGCTATTTGCAGTCGTTGCGACCACAGGATATTTGCTCCTCGTCGAGGTGCATTCCAGAAAAGTTATCCCGCTCGAGAACGAACGCACTGAATATTACGGCGTTTCATGGTTTCCGGGCGGCAAGGATTTTGTGCTCAGCCATTCTGGGCTGGATAACGTAAAGCTGAAGGATATCCAGACCTACGCTACCTCTGAAGTGGGATTTCTTTCGCACGGTAGTTTCCATTCCGAAACCTTCCTCTCGGAACCACACCAGTTGCTCTGCGCATCTGACGGTCGCGTGGTGTGTACCAACACCGGACGTAACGCGATCACTGTGGTCGACCTGGAAAAGCCCGGGCATTTTCAGGAAAAGCGGCTGAGCAACGTTCGCTGGGATCGTCTTTCACTGGATGAAATCACCGGCGATCATCTGAATTCCGTATTCGAAAAAGATGGTCATCTTTATGTCATCGCTCACGGCCACCATAACGGTTCGTTAATGGCAGTACTGACTTATCCGGCGTTGGAGCTGGTCAGTGTCAAGCCCATTGAGCGACGTACGGGCCTGCACAATGTGTGGGTATCGGACGAGGGGCAGAAAATTGCCTGCCACAGCAATATCGGTGCGCTGATCGATCTGGAAAGCAATGAAGTTCTCTGGGAGTCAGGGAGTCCAATCTATACGCGAGGCCTGGCGGTCTCGTCCGACATCATGTTGGTGGGAGAAAGCCAGATGACCGGACGTGATTTGCGCCGCAGTTCCATGAGCGGTTTATGGGTTCTGGAACGGGGCACCTATAAAGCACTGGACTACATTTGCCTTGGTCCTTACGGCGCCGTCAACGAAGTCCGCCTGTTGAACGTAAAAGACTATGCACACCACGGTCATACTTTTCCGTTTGTATCGGAGTTGTTCGAGCGAAGTCTGTTCAACCGTAAGTCTGAAGAGCGTCTGGCTGCTTGCCAGCGTTCGAAAAACATTCAGCAGGAATGGGCGGGCGTCGAACTCGTCTATGGCGTGCCGAAGACACTTGAAGACGGCGGCAAAGAGGCCATCCTCGGTAACCTGTGTCTGATCAAGAAGATTGAAGACGTTTCGCAAGCACAACGTAGCCTGGCGTTCAGTTATTCGTTGGACACGCCATCTACCGATTCCCACGTTGCGGTGGTGACTTATCAGGGCAGTGGCGGTGACACGGATATGAACGCACTGCTGATACAGCCTATCAATGATGTCGAGGCCGGACTGGTACTTTGGACAAATGATGGCGCGCACTGGAATCCCGAGCCCGACGTGCAGATCACGGGACTTCCTCATAGCGGGGACATTCGCGTGGTAGCGAGTGAAGCAGGGCTGGAATTTTATCTGAATGACGAATGGCGTCTAACGGTAGACGCAGCCAGGCTGCCTTTTCTCGAGGGGTCATTGGGTATTCGCTGGATCGGTTCGACTGTCAGCCGGTTTATCGAATAACGGTCGATCATGATGTCTGGCCCGATCCATGGCTTTTGAGCGGCGAGTTGCCGCTGAAGACTAACGTGTTTGAACTCAGACTCTACGCGAGATGAGGATGCGTATGACAAGCGAAAAAAACAGCGTGCCTGAGAATGTCGTTTTGCACCCCACTCAAGTTGCTCCCAGTGATCGAGAGCGTGTCGTGGCGCAGAAGCCTTTTACCATTTGGTTTACCGGATTGAGTGGTTCAGGCAAATCGACGCTGGCGTTCGCTATTGAAAAAATGCTGATTGAAAGTGGCAAGCCTGCCTTCGTGCTGGATGGCGATAACGTTCGCCACGGACTTTGCAGCGACTTGGGTTTCAGTGCTGAGGATCGCTCCGAAAATATTCGCCGTATCGCTGAAGTAGCGCGTCTGATGAATGACGCGGGTATCACCGTGATGGTGGCATGTATCTCTCCGACCAGAGTGAGCCGTGGAAAAGCCCGATCCATCATTGGCGACGAGCGTTTTCTCGAGGTCTATCTGAATACGCCACTCGATGTATGTGAGCGGCTGGATCCGAAGGGGCTTTATCGCAAGGCCCGCGCTGGTCTGATCCCAGAGTTTACGGGGATCAGCGCACCCTACGAGGTGCCTGAATCTCCCGCATTGGTTCTCGATGCAAGCCAAATTTCAGTCTCGGCCTGCGTAGAGGAAATCGTCTCCAAAGCCAACGGTCTTGAGCGATAGGGCTCCAATTGTGTCACTGGGATGGGATCTTCCGCTCGTCGGAGATCATGCTTTGTGTACGGCTAGTCCCGGAATGACCGGCTAGTCTCAAAATCCTCGGAGGTCGATATTTTTTCAGGCAAAACAGTTTTGCCGGTATCGGCCCGGTTCCGCAGGGGAGAGGCTATGACAGGTCCGTATATCGAAGACGATGGCGCTGAGTTTTCATTCAACAACTGTGTGCGCTGCGGTCAGACGGAGTATCAGTCGGGTTTTGGCGAAGACCCGGTGAGCATCGGGAGAATCAAGTCCACAGCCCCTAAAGGGCCAAAAGCGAAATTCCTGCCCAAGGTCTCGGCAAGGGCGAGAAAGTGATTTCATCCCGTACCCCGTCACTGAACGGGGTTTTTTATGGGCGCAGGATTGCCTGCTGGAAATGCCTGCGGGGCGTTGACATTAATGTCGGTTTTTTTTCACAAACTTTTCACGTTGGTCAACGTAGGGTGAAGCCATCCGTTAGAAAGCAAGTCTCCAGCCCGTCTCCCCAGCGGGCTTTTTTTTGCCCGGCATAAAACCTTTTCCTTGATCGCGGTCCAATCGACGCTGTTGCCCGCGTCTGGACTTTCCTGCGCCGAGCGCATTAAATCCCGCTCCTTCTCGTCATCCCGTTTATTTGAGGTTTTCGTCATGCGTTTAACACTGCCTGCACTGGTTCTTGGCCTTCTGGTTGCTCAAGGTGCGATCGCTGCCGGTGATGGCACCGCTGCGCTGGGCGGTGGCCTGGGTGGCGCGCTGGGCAACGTGGTCGGTCAGAAAATGGGCGGCAGCACCGGCGCCGTCATTGGTGCTGGCGTCGCGGGCGCAGCGGGCAGCGCAGTAGCAGCGCGCAAAGGTAGCCGCACCAAGGCAGCGATCGGCGGCGGAGTCGGTGCAGCCGGTGGTTCGGTGATCGGCAACAGCCTGGGCGGCCGCAACGGCGCCACCATCGGCGCGGGCCTGGGCGGTGCAGCCGGCGGTGCCGTCGGCAGCAACCTGGGCAAAGGTCACAAGCGCCACTGAAACTGATCGCGTGTCACAAGAAGCCCGACTCGATGTCGGGCTTTTTCATGGCTGAACGTTTCGTCCGAAATCATCTCCAATCTGCATACGCCCCGCTTGGGCGGACTGTCCCGATTCGGGAACTGCGAGGTTCATATGCGATTGTCATTATCTGCACTGTTTTTCGGCTTGGTCGTGGCGCAGGGCGCGATGGCGGCCGGAGATGGCACCGCTGCCGTAGGCGGTGGTCTCGGCGGTGCGCTGGGTAATGTGGTTGGCGGACAACTCGGCGGCAGCACGGGCGCCGCGGTCGGCGCGGGTGTCGGCGGCGCGGCCGGCAGTGCCGTCGGCGCGAACAAACGCAACCGCACCGAAGCCGCAATTGGTGGCGGTCTTGGCGCAGCAGGCGGTTCGGTCGTCGGCAATAGCCTCGGCGGCTCCACCGGTTCCGCTATCGGCGCGGGCCTGGGCGGCGCAGCGGGCGGGGCGGTGGGGAACAATCTGGGTGGCGATGACGATGGACATCATTCCG
Organism: Pseudomonas sp. RIT-PI-o; assembly: GCF_001297215.1. NCBI lineage: Bacteria > Pseudomonadati > Pseudomonadota > Gammaproteobacteria > Pseudomonadales > Pseudomonadaceae > Pseudomonas > Pseudomonas sp. RIT-PI-o. The sequence goes on from NZ_LHPA01000033.1 coordinate 88,785, forward strand.
GCGGTCACAAGCACAAGAACAAACACAAAAATAAACATCGCTGATTGATCAACGAAAACCCGGCCTGGTGCCGGGTTTTTCGTGTCTGGCCGTCAGGAAGAGGAACGATTGGGGATAGGGCGTCTCGAACGTCATACATTCCATGCGATCAAGAGGTTCGCCATGACTCCTGAAACTGAAGGCAAAGAAGAGAAGGGCCCGAATGGGCTGCCGTTTATCAATGATCCAGGCAGTGAAGATCCTGGATCGGTGACGGATGATGCGACGGTACCGTTGAATGATGCGGATGAGGCGGATATGGAGTATGAGGAGGATGGGGATGAGCAGTAATCTACTCTTAGATTGAATTCCAGGGCCTATAATTTTAGGCCCTTTAAGTATATTCGGAATTTCAGGAGTGTAATTTCACTAGGTGTTGCTCAGCAATGAGGATCACCTGTGAGGACATAAAGGCTGTCAGATGTCGACATTTTTTCAATCTTCTTTGACACAATCAATTCGTCAAATTCTTCTTCGAGTATTTTCTTGTCGCAAAATTTTTTATACGTAAGTGGTCTGTCCAACGCATAGATGTAGAGCCGCCATACATCAAATCCGTCAGTTCTACTGTTGAGCCCATAGTCGAAATTCACTGATTCAGTAGCGAAGTGAACAATGCAGCCAACTCCATGGAGTTCATACTGAGTTTCGCTAGTTATGTCGCCACAACGTTGTATTTGGTTGCTGCGCCAAAGCCTGAGAATATTTCTCGTACCAAACTTTTTCTCGAGTAGCACTGTCGCATTCTCAACCTTGGCGAGAAAGTCGTTAATGAGATCTACAATGTCGTTGCGCTGTTTGTTCATCTTCTTCTGCGGTGCTCCAGTCTGTCATTGCCAACGTTATCGGCTGATTCTAGTACTTCCTCAATAGTGTTTAAGGTGCCGTGATGGTCTCGTATGTTGGTTATCAGCTGTATTGTAACTTCCGTAGAGGTTTGCCGTGCGGCAGAAGCTCGATGATGGCCGTCCAGAATGTAATGCGTGCCATTGTGTTCAGCAACATCTATGGGGTGATCGCTATTAAATCCATTGCTTCGCATGTCATCTCTCATTAGCTCGACTAGTTTGGTGGAGGTTTTGCCCATAAGCGCATGTGTTCGTTTCAGTGTTTTGGGGTCTACGCCATGAGTTAAGCGTGGTAATTGGGGCTCCCCCTCATCAACCTTAACCCCATCACTCGCCCCCGGCACCTCACACCCAGGCTTATTCGGTGGCGGGCAATTCGAGGTCAACCCCAACGGATCCACCCACCCCGTCGGATTCGGCACGTACTGGTACTGATTCAACCCGCCCGCGAGCTTCACCGGATCCGGCGTCAGGTACCGCCCCAACCTCGGGTCGTAATACCGATGGCGGTTGTAATGCAGGCCGCTTTCAACATCGAAGTACTGCCCCTGAAAACGCAGCGGCTGGTCGAGGTAGTCTTCGCCGGCGAGGGTGACGGCGGCGACTTTGCCGTAGGCGTCGTATTGCGCGGACCAGACGATTTCGCCGCTGTAGTCGGTGAGTTCCTGCGGGGTGCCGAGGTGGTCGAGTTGGTAGTAGAACGGGCAGGCTTTTTTCGGGCCTTTGCCGTCGAGCATCGCCAACGGGCGGAAGGTGCCGGGTTCGTAGAGGAAGCTGCGGTATTGCGTGGCGCTGCTTTCGGCGACGAGGTGTTCGCCTTGCCAGAAGAATTCGGTGACGGCGCCGTCGATTGTTTTGCGGATGCGGCGACCGAAGGCGTCGTATTGATAAGTGGCGGTCTGGCCGTCGGGGCGGGGCAGGGCGATCAGGCGGGGCTGGCAGGCGTAGCGGTATTCGGTGACCAGGGTCTGGCCGTGGCCTCGGCGTTCGCGGATCAGGTTGCCGAAGGCGTCGTAGTCGTAATGGCGGTCGCCCTGCATCAGCAGGCGGGTGCCCTTGTTCTGCGCAGGGCCGGGGCGGTCCTGCATCAGCAGGTTGCCCGCCGGGTCGTGGGCGAAGGATTCGGGCAGTTCGTCGCGCGAGTGACGTACGCGGATCAACCGGTCGAGGGCGTCGTAGCCGTAGGTACGCTGGCCGTGGCGGCTGTCGGCAATGTGCTCGAGATTGCCGTTGGCGCTGTAGGCATAATCGCGGCGGTACAGCGAGGCGTGGCGATGGCCTACAGCATGGGCAAGCAAGCGGCCCTGATCGTCGTATGAGTATTCGCTGAGCAGCAAGCCTTGCTGGCGTTGCTGTTCGCGACCGGACTGGTAGACGTGGCGCGTGAGCGGCGTGCCGTTAAGGTCGATGGCGCTCAGCGCACCGCCCTTAGCGTAGTGATAATCGAGCTTGCTGTTGTCCGGCAGGCGCAGGCGTTTGAGCTGACCGCAGGCGTCATAGGCGTAGCGCAAGGTGCCCCAGCCCTGATGCTCGGTGATCAGCCGGTCCTGACGGTCGTACTCGAAGGCCAGCGGATGGTTTTGCCCGTCATCAACGGCAACCAAGCGCCCGAGGCGGTCGTAGTCATAACGCACCTTGATCCCGTCGGGCAGGGTTTTGACGAGCAAACGTCCGGCCTTGTCGCGCTGGTAGTGGGTGATCAGCGATAAACCCTGCTCGCCGAACTCGGTCTTCTCCAGCAGATGGCCATTGAGGTCGTAGGCGTACGCGGTACGCCGCCCATCAAAACCGGTCTCCTGTCGGATCAATCCGGTCGGCGTGTAATCCAGGCGGTATTTTTCCCCCGACTCGTTTTCGATCTCGGTCAGCAGCAACCGCGCATGGTCATAGCGGTACTGCACGCGGGTGCCGTCGGGGTTGATGCGCCGCGAGACCAGGTGCAGGTCGTCGTCATATTCGTAGCGGGTGATGCGCCCGAGTTCGTCGCGTTCGGCGGTGATCTGGCCGTAGGCACCGTAGCTGTAGGCCCGCGTGCTGCCCGTAGGAGAAGTCGTCAGGATCAGTCGGCCGGCCGCGTCCCACTGCTGACGGCTGACGACACCAAATTCGTCCTGGGTGGTAATCCGCCGGCCCAGCGCATCGTAGGAAAAGCGCCGCACGCCGCCGTCCGGCAGGGTTTCCTCGATGAGCTGGCCAAGTTCGTTCCACACCCAGCGATGGCGGCTGCTGTCCGGATAGCGCAGCGACAACAACTGGCCGCGCAGGTTGTAGTAGTAATGGGTGACCTGGCCGTCGGGATCGACCGCTTCGGTGACTGCACCTTCGGCGTTGCGCCGATAGATCCACACCGCGTCGCCTCGGCAACGCTTGTAGAGAAAACCGTTGCGGTACTCGTAGGACGTTGGCGCCTCGTCCGGCGGAATCAGCGCGATCAGCCGTCCGA
>NZ_LHPA01000013.1:0-81291 GCF_001297215.1 Pseudomonas sp. RIT-PI-o
GAACTCAGCAGTGAAACGATGCATCGCCGATGGTAGTGTGGGGTTTCCCCATGTGAGAGTAGGTCATCGTCAAGATTAAATTCCGAAACCCCAATTGCGAAAGCAGTTGGGGTTTTGTTTTGCCTGCAAGAAAGTTTTCAGAGCTGCGGCGAACAAAATTGCACAGTTATTTTCGAATCAGAACACTAGAATAGCCCCATCTTTTTCGGAGTCAGAGCCTGTATGTCAGAATCGGTTGACGCCCCCGTGCTGTCAGATTTACCGCTGGAAGACTTGATAGCCTGTCACGAGTGCGACCTGCTGATGCGCAAGCCGACACTTGCCCACGGTGAGAAAGCTCTCTGCCCGCGTTGCGGCTACGAGTTGTATGCGCACCGCCACAATGTGGTGCAGCGCAGCCTCGCCTTGGTGATTGCCGCGTTATTACTTTACGTGCCGGCAAACTTTTTACCCATCATGCAACTCAATATCCTCGGGCAATCGTCACAGGATACGGTGTGGAGTGGCGTGGTCGGTCTGTTCAATACCGATATGCAAGGAGTGTCGATTGTCGTCTTCCTCTGCAGTATGGCGATACCGTTGCTCAAGTTGCTGTGCCAGCTGTTTGTACTACTGACGATTCGGTTCAATGTCGGCCGCGGCTATGGCTTGCTGCTCTATCGTATTTACCACCACCTCAGAGACTGGGGCATGCTCGAGGTCTACCTCATGGGCGTCCTCGTTGCGATCGTGAAGCTGGCAGACATGGCAGCGATCACCGTCGGCCTCGGGCTGGCATGTTTCATTGGCTTGTTATTGGTGCAAGTCTGGCTGGAGGTGGTGATGTCACCGCATCAGATCTGGCAGGCATTATCAGGAGAGGATGCCCATGCGGGCGATTGATGCGGGCATTCTGGTGTGCACCGAATGCCACGAGCTGAACAGGCAGGACGCTGACGTCGATGAGCAAAACTGCAGCCGTTGCGGCGCTCAGGTTCACGCTCGCCGACCGAACAGCCTGACCCGAACCTGGGCGCTGTTGATCACGGCAGCCATCATCTATATCCCGGCGAATGTCCTGCCGATCATGACGGTCAGTTCTCTGGGCCAGGGTGATCCGAGCACCATCATGTCCGGGGTGATTCAACTGGTGCAGCACGGCATGATTCCGATCGCCGCCGTAGTGTTCATTGCCAGTATTCTGGTGCCGACCTTCAAACTGGTCGGCATCGCGTTGTTGCTGTTTTCCGTGCAGCGCCGGCAGCCATTGTCGGCCCGTCAGCGCATCTGGATGTACCGTTTCATCGAGTTCATTGGTCGTTGGTCGATGCTCGATATTTTTGTGATCGCCATTCTCGTGGCGGTCGTCAACTTCGGCCGGATAGCCAGTGTCGAAGCCAATCTGGGCGCCGTCGCCTTCGCCACTGTGGTGATTCTGACGATGCTCGCCGCAGTAACTTTCGATCCCCGACTGATTTGGGATAACACGGAGTCGGACGACGACCATGACTGATTTGCCTGTAGCGAAAACCCGACCGGCTTCGAACTGGTCGGCTATTTGGGTGCTGCCTCTGATTGCGCTGATCATCGGCGGCTGGCTCGGCTGGCGTGCCTGGTCGGAAACCGGCATCGAGATTCAGGTACGTTTTGAAAGTGGCGAAGGTATCCAGGTCAACAAGACTGAAGTGGTCTACAAAGGCATGCCGGTCGGCAAGGTCAAGACGCTCAAGCTCGACGATGAAGGCAACTCCAAAGGAGTGATCGCCACCATCGAAATGAACAAGGATGTCGAGCAGTACCTGAAAACCAGCACGCGGTTCTGGCTGGTCAAACCGAGCGTGACCCTGGCCGGTATCACCGGGCTGGAAACCTTGGTCTCGGGTAATTACGTGGCGATCAGTCCTGGAGAGGGCGAACCGGTACGCAAGTTCAAGGCACTCGCCGAAGAGCCGCCACTGTCCGACGCCAAGCCCGGTCTGCACCTCACCATCAAGGCCGATCGCCTCGGCTCTTTGAATCGCGGCAGCCCGGTGTTCTACAAGCAGATCAAGGTCGGCCAGGTGAAAAGCTATGTGCTTTCCGAGGATCAGAGCACCGTTGAACTGAAGGTATTCATCGAGCCGACCTACGCCAAACTGGTGCGCAAACATACACGATTCTGGAACGCCAGCGGCATCAGCATCGACGCCAACCTCTCCGGTGTGAAAGTGCGCAGCGAATCCCTGGCCAGCATCGTCGCTGGCGGTATCGCCTTCGCGACACCGGAAAATCGCAAGGACAGCCCGCCGACCGACCCGAGCCTGCCGTTCCGTCTCTATGAGGATTTCGACGCCGCCGCTGCCGGGATTCGCGTGAAGGTCAAACTCAGCGACTTCGAAGGCCTGCAGGCCGGCCGCACGCCGGTGATGTACAAGGGCATTCAGGTCGGCAACCTGAAAGCGCTGAAAGTCGATCCGGACCTGAACAGCGCGACAGCCGAGCTGACTCTGGATCCGCTGGCTGAGGACTACCTGGTGGAGGGCACGCAGTTCTGGGTGGTCAAACCATCGATTTCCCTGGCCGGCATCACTGGCCTCGAAGCACTTGTGAAAGGTAACTACATCGCCGTGCGTCCGGGCGATAAGGGCGCAGCGCCGAAGCGCGAGTTCGAGGCGCGGCCAAAAGCGCCGCCGCTGGATCTGCGTTCGCCGGGGCTGCACTTGGTATTGTTCACCGATTCGCTGGGCTCGATCGACGTCGGCAGCCCGATTCTGTACAAGCAGGTCAAGGTCGGTTCAGTGCAGAGCTACCAGTTCTCCCGAACCAAAAAGCAACTGGTCATTGGCGTGCACATCGAGAAGGAATACGAAAACCTGGTCAACGCTTCGACCCGTTTCTGGAACGTCAGCGGCATCACCCTCACGGGTGGCTTGACCGGCGGGATTCAGGTGAAGAGTGAATCCCTGCAGACTCTGATGGCTGGCGGTATCGCATTCGAAACGCCGCAGGCCAATGCGCCGTTGAAGAAACGCATCCCGCGCTTCCGTCTGTACGCCGATCACGACGAGGCGAACAAGAAAGGCGCAGTGGTGACCATCAAAGTCGATCGCGCTGACGGTTTGAGCAGCGGTACGCCGGTGCGTTTCAAAGGGCTGGATGTCGGCAAGATTGAAAGCGTCGATCTTACCGATGACATGCAGTCAGTGATCCTCACCGCGCGCATCACCGAAGTGCCGGAGAAGATTGCCCGAATCGGCAGTCAGTTCTGGGTGGTCAAGCCGGAACTGGGTCTGATCAAGACGCAGAACCTGGAAACACTGGTCACCGGTAAGTACATCGAAGTCCAGCCAGCGGCGAAGAATCTCGGCCCGCAGAAGAACTTCGTTGCCTTGGCCGAGGCGCCGGAAGTCACTAAACAGGAAGCCGGTTTGAGTCTGGTGTTGAGCGCCGCACGTCGCGGTTCGCTGAAGCCTGGCGTGCCAGTGACTTACCGTGAAATCACCGTCGGCAAGGTCACCGGTTATGAGTTGGGCCAGACGGCTGACCGGGTGTTGGTGCACATCCTGATCGAGCCGAAGTACGCGCCACTGGTGCGCAGCGGCAGCCGCTTCTGGAACACCAGCGGCGTGGGCTTCGATTACGGGTTGTTCAAAGGCGTGACGGTGCGAACCGAGTCGCTGGAGACACTGATTCAGGGCGGCATCGCCTTCGCCACACCGGAGGGCGAGCGAATGGGCAATCCGGCGCGGGCCGAGCAGACGTTCCCGCTGTTCGACAAGTTCGAGGAAGAATGGCTGACCTGGGCGCCGAAGATTCAGCTTGGTAAGTAATTCTTCAGCGTCTGGGACGACGCTATCGCGAGCAGGCTCACTCCTACAAGGGAAACGCATTCCAACTGTGGAGCGAGTCTGCTCGCGAAGGGGCCAGGCAAATCAACACAAAATCCAAGCGATAAAAAAGGGCCGCGATCCGATCAGATCGCGGCCCTTTTTATTGCCTTCAGCTAAAGCCGATCAAACCGCATCCAGCTCCGGCTCATCCGCCTGCACATTCAGCGTGGCTTTCACCACATCATGGCGGCGGATGTACTTCCAGTCCGCTTCATCAATGTAGATCCCCGCCGGACCGCTGCCGCCTTCCAGGTCGATCGCGACACTGGCGCAGACCTGCGGCTTCACGCTCGCGAGGATCGGCACGAAGCCCAGTTGCAGGCTGGTTTCCAGCAACGCTGCCTGGTTCTTCTCGTCGATGTCCGCCGCCTCGTCGAGGTAGTACGGCAGACGCACGCGGCCGGCCAGATCGCGATCCATCAAGTGCAGCAACAGATACATGTTGGTCAGCGCCTTGATGGTCATGGTCGTGCCGTTGGAGGCCGCGCCGTCGATGTCGGTGTGGATGACCGGTTGGCCATTGACCTTGGTGATCTCGAAGGCCAGTTCGAACAAATCCTTGAGACCGAGCTGGTTGTGGTTCGCCGCCACCAGCCGCGCCAGGTATTCCTTGGCCTCTTCGTTCTTGTTGTCCTGTTCGGCACTCTGGCTCAGGTCGAACACCGACAGGGTTTCGCCTTCCTCGTATTGGCCTGCGCTATGGATGATCTGGTCGATGTGCTTGAGCGCTTCCTTGTTCGGCGCGAGGACAATACGGAAGCTTTGCAGGTTGGAGACCTGACGCTTGTTGATCTCGCGGTTGAACAGCGCCAGTTGGTGCTCGAGGCTGTCGTAGTCGCTGCGGATGTTGCGCAGGGTGCGGGCGATGTCGGTGACCGCTGCGCGGCGCGCCTTGCCCAACGTCAGGGCTTCGTCGCTGCGGTGCGCGTAAGCGTTGATCAGCAGTGACAGACGGCGCTCCATGTCGTCTTCGCTGTCGAACTTGGCCACACCTTTGAGGCGCACCTGCGCGTACAGCGCTTCGATCTGGCCATCGGCACGCAGCAGGCCCTGCCAGCTGTCCTGATAGTCGTTGAGCAGTGGCAGCAGGTTGTCCATCGAGTCATCGACCGGATCCATGAACGGTGTACCGAATGGCAGATCCGCTGGCAGCAACTGACGACGGCGCAAGGCATCGTCGAGCGTGCGTTGCTTGGCTTCCATATCGGCGATCTGCCGGCCGACCAATTGCAGCTTGGCCGACAGTTGCTGGACGCGCTCGGTGAAGGCATCGCTGGAGCGCTTGAGTTCGTCCTGCGCGGCTTCCATCTGCGCCAGTTGCTCGAGCTTGTCGCCTTCTTCGGCGCTCAGCGTCTGGGTGCGACGGAAATCTTCCAGCGCCTTCTGTGCGTCCAGCACCTGCTGGTACAGCGCTTCGGTCTGGGTCTTGCTCGCGGCACGGTCGGCGGCCACGGCTTGCTGGGTTTTCAGTTGCTTGAGCTCTTTTTCCAGACGCTCTTTCTGATCGCGCAACGCGGCGCGGTCGGCCAAAGCCTGCAAGGCCGGCGGCTCGATGTGCGAGATGTCGATGGAGAGGCCCGGCACTTCGAAGCGCTCGCCTTTGAAGCCATCGAGAATCAGCTCGACCGATTTGACCCACTCACCGTTCTCGTCGAGGGTGATGCCGTGTTCGCCCAGCGGCAGGCTGAACAGCGCGCTGTTGAACAGACGCATCAGGCGCTCGACGTCCTGTTGCGAGAACTCCTCGCGCAGGCGGGCGTAGCTGTTGTTGTCGGCGTGATCGAGTTGCTGCTTCACCGACTTCAGGCGTTTTTCCAGATCGCGCAAACGCTCTTCCAGATCTTCGGCACTGAACTGCCGCGACTGTGCCAAGGCACCCGCCAATTCGTCGTGGGCATCCTTGGCGGCGAGTAATTGTTGCTCAAGCACCTTGGCGTCATCGACGAGGGCGAAGCGGTTCTTCAGCACCGACAGCTCGCCGAGCCAGCGCTGAATGCCGGAAATTTCCCGTTCCAGACGCATCAGTTCCTGTGTGCCGCCGCGCTGATCGTTTTGCAGATCGTCCTGTTCGCGACGGTAGTGCTCGGCCTGAATCGTCAGCTCTTCCTTGCGCGCAGTGGCGTAGTCCGACCAGGTGCCGAGCAAGGAATCGAGCAGCGGCGACAGGCGATGCAGTTTGCCGCGCAGCACGTCACGCTGTTTCACGCCGTTGGCCAAGGCTTCGACCAATGGGCCGGCAGCCACCAGCGAGTTGTAATCCTGCTCCATGCGCCGCACGTCGCGGAAGGCTTCTTCGCACGCGGCGATGTAGTCGACGCTGCCCGAACGCAGGCTGTGCTCGAAGGCATCGAGGAACAGTTGCTTGAGCTTGGCCGCGGTGATTTCGCGCATGTGCAGCAGGTTGATGAACAACGCGCGGAAGGTCTTAAGGCTCTGCTCGCTGGTGGAGCGCAGCGGGATCAGCGTCAGGTCGAGCGGGATCGATGTGTGACCGCCCACCAGCAAGCGACGCAACTCGTCGGGCTTGAGTTCGTAAGCTTTCAGGCCTTCTTTTTCGAGATTGCTGAACAGTTCTTTCTGGCGCAGACAGGTGTCGTTTTTCTGGTAGTGGGCCAGGTCGAGCTTGCCGGCGTAGGCGAAGAACTGGTGACCGAAACCACCGCCAGGGCCGCGACCGACCACACCGATCACGTGCGGGCCGTGGGGCAGGTTGACTTCGACGAGGATGTAACTGGTATCGGAAGCGAAGTAGAAGCGCCGCGATTGTTCCAGGCTGTACTTGCCGAAACTCATGTCCGACATACGCGCCAGAATCGGGAACTGCAAAGCGTTGATCGACGCCGACTTACCGAGGTTGTTCGCGCCGTAGACCGACAGCGGTTCTTCCAGCGGGAACAGGCCGAGGCTGTAACCGGCGGTGTTCAAAAGGGCAAAGCGGCGGATGCCGTAGCGTTCCTGGCTCATGCGTCGGACTCCTGTTCTTCGGCAATGGCGCGGGCCAGTGCATCTTCTTCGCTTTCTTCTTCAAACTCTGAAAGATCGAGTGGATCGTCGGTTTCGAGGAATTTCGCTTCGGCTTCTTCGTCGATCAGCACCGGCGCCGGTAGCGGCAGAACGCTGTGCACGCTGGCGGCCAGATCGCGGTCCTGCTGCACCGACAGACACACATCGAGGAAACGATGCATCGGCGGCAGGAAGCGGTAGACACCGTTTTCTTCGCCGGCGAAACCGAGCTGCGTCATGCGGCGCATGATTTTTTCTTCGAGTTCTTCGACGGTCTGCACTTCGGCCTGAATGAACAGGTCGCGGTATTTATCCAGCAACGACGGCAACTCTTCGCGGCCGAGGCTGCCGCCATCGAGCACGGCGATCGGGTCGCGGCCCTGATCGGCCAGGTGCTCGACGAGGATGAAGGTGAACAGCGCCAGACGCTGGGCGGTCTTGTTCACTGCCGCGGCGGCCATGTCTGGCACGAAGTAGTAGAAACCACGGGTATCGCAGACCAGTTCAAAGCCCAGCGCCTTGAACAGCGTGCGGTACTGGTCCTGGAAATTCGACAGCTGTGCGTACAGCTCGGGATCGCGGCGGCTGACGTGGTAACCCTTGAACAACTCGCGGAAGATCGGCGCCAGTTGCGACAGTTCGGATAGATCAAGATGCATGGGGGATGCTCGCAGAATCCTCGGCGGCGGTATCGCTGGCCGAGAGCAGGGCGAAGGAGCGCAGGCTGACCTGGTGCTCGTGAGTGTGGTATTCGCGACGTTCCAGACGCTCGCGCTTGAAGCGTTTTTCCCGCGACAGGCGCGAGAACCAGTAAAGCAATTCGTCGGTGGCGCCGTCGGGTTCCTGCTCCAGCAGCCAGGTCATCAGGTCTGGCATCGGCAATGACTCTTCGCAACGATCGACCATCTCGCGCACGGTGCGTGGTGCACGCGGAGCGTCGCCAGTCTTCTGGGTTTTGTGCGCCTTGGGAAAGCGCGCCGGTTTCGGCTCGAAACGCGCCAGGGCGTAAACATAGGCTTCGACCTGACTGGCGCTGCCGAGGAAGGTGCTCTGCGGCCGGGTGAACAGTGGCATCGCCGCTTGCGGCACGGCGTCGATGCCTTTACGGCGAATTGCCGCCAGCGCCAGTGCCGCGCCGCGGGTCACGGCGTTATGCCGGCGCGCTTCTTCACGCAACGGCAGCAGCAGTTCGCGGGCATGACGCAGGGTCAGTTGCGCGCTGGTCTGCATTTCGAGGATGCGTGCGTGGGTGCGCAGGAGCATGTCGTCATCGACCAGATGGCCGAGGCGCTGCTGTTCGCTGAGCATCTTCAGCAGGACGGTTTCGACCTTGCGCACGCCTTGTTCGAAGGCGCCGTCGGCGTTGACCAGATCGATCATCGGCTCGACGTATTCGTCCCACGTCGCCAGTACTTCGGCGTAACGCTGGCGCAGCGGAATCTGCCGGTCGCTGGTCTTGGCGCGTTCGGCCACGGCCACCAATGCCTGTTCGTCGTTGTCGAGTTTCTTCAACACGTCGCGCACGCGCATGTCGAGCAAGCGCAACTGGCGGGCCAGGTCGTTGCCGTCACGAACGTCGAACGCATCCTGGATGTAACCGGCCAGGCGCTCGAGATGCCGCAGGTAGGCTTCGATTTCCAGGCACAGGCCGAGGCGATGTTCGCGACGCAGGTAGGCGAGGAAGTCGTGGATCTGCGCGTTGAGCTCGAAACGGTTCGGGCTTTTCGCCACCGGAACGAGAATATCGAGGCGAATCCACACGTCGAGCAGGCTGGTGATGTCCTGCGGCGTGCTGTCGAGTTGTTGGGCGGCCAGTTGCGTGCGCAGTTCGTTGAGGCTCAGGGTGCCTTGGTCGAAGTGCTCGCACAGTGGCTCCAGAAGTGCCCAGTGTTCAGCGAGGGCGCGCAAGACGCGCTTGGGTTCGATCATCGGAATGGCCGGCTGGTTGGCGATTAAAAGCGGCGATTGTACTGCATCGCAGGCGTGGCGATTCACTCTCGGGACGGGCTGTCGCATTCTTTGGCCAACACGTAGCGGCCCAGCGCATCGCAGGCCGTCGATCAACAGCAAGCGATCTTGTGCGAAGGGCGGTAGAATCAGCGCACTTTTCGTTATCCACAAGTGGCCGACCTTTGCTTATCGAGTCCCGCCGCCGCGCCTATCTGAACGCCATGCAGGTGGTCAACTGGTTGCCGCGCACCGAACTGCCTTTCGCCGCACCGTCGCGGCCCGAGCTGCTGGAGATGCCCGAGCCTGAGGTCGAGGTGCCGGTTGCGCCGGTGCCTCAGGCCGAAGCACCGGCGCAGCCTGCCGCGCGCCCGGCCGAGCGGCCGAAAATCGAAGTGCCGCGTCCGTCGCTGGCGAGCACCCGCAACGGCGCCAAACCGGTGGAAGAAGTCGACGAGACGCCGGTGGTGGTCAAGCCTGCGCCCGTGCCTCCGCCGCGTTTCGCCCTGCAACTGCTGCGTGCCGGACGGTGCCTGCTGCTGGTCGAGTTACCCACAGGCGACGCGTTTCAAAGTCGCGATCCAGCCTACCTGCTGCTCAAGGACATGCTGCGCGCCGCCGGTCTGCCGGATGCGCCGCAGATCGTCGGCGAGCCGGTGCGCTGGCCGTGGCTCAATCGCGGCACGCTGGATCAGGGCCCGGAAGCGGCGCGCGACTTCGTGCAGGGTTTCCTCTCGGTACAGATGGAAGCAGCACCCTGCGCCTGTTTATGGCTGATCGGTTTGCCGGCGGTGAAGTTTGCCGGGGAGGCGGACGCCGAAGCGTTCAATAGTGAACTGCAGATCGAAGGCCTGGGCCTGGCCTGGGCAATTCCCGGTCTGGAACTGTTAATGGAAGAGCCACAGCGCAAGGCTGCTGTGTGGCAAGCCATGCGTCGGCTGATGGCGCGCTGGAAACAATCCGATGAGTGAGGCTGTAACCTTTCGCCCGATGACCGAGGCGGACCTGGACGCTGTGCTGAAGATCGAATACGCCGCGTACAGCCATCCGTGGACCCGGGGAATCTTTCTCGATGGCCTGGGCAAATACCAGATCTGGCTGATGTTCGAAGGTCAGCAGCAAGTCGGCCATGGCGTGGTGCAGATCATTCTCGATGAGGCGCATCTGCTCAATATCACGGTCAAACCGGAAAATCAGGGGCGTGGGTTGGGGTTGACGCTGCTTGAGCACCTGATGTCGATTGCCTACAAGGCTCAGGCTCGGGAATGTTTTCTGGAAGTGCGCGACAGTAATACGGCCGCTTTCAAATTGTACGAGCGCTATGGGTTCAACGAGATTGGCCGGCGTCGCGATTATTATCCGGCGGTGGGTGGGCGTGAGGATGCGGTGGTAATGGCCTGCACCCTGGTTGACTGAGGCTTAAAGGCATCGCGAGCAGGCTCACTCCTACAGGTGAGCGCGTTCCAATTGTAGGAGTGAGCCTGCTCGCGATAGCAATCCATCAGGCAACAACGATCACCGCTTGCCATTCAGCGGATCCAGATCCGCCAGTTCCGCCTCATCCAGCCCGTCACCGCCGCCGATGTCGTTTTCACCGACTTCGCTTAAATCCCAATCCGCTGGATTGCCCTCGCCGAGTTCATCGGCATCACGCGCACCGTCCTGGCGAATCAGCGTTTCCGGACTCAGGTCATCGTCAGTCGGCTGGTGATCATCCACCGAAGCTCCGGTCATGCCCGCTTCGCGCACCCGCTCAGCCGGCATCAGCTGTTCACGTTCACGCTCGGGCAGCTCATCACCGATCTTCGCGCTGGGCTCTTCATCGTCGAAATCCAGCTCGTGCACCGAACCCATGCGGTCTTCGTTATCATCGATGGGTTCCGGTTGCACCGCATCATAAGGGCGTCGTGAATCAGTCATGGCAATTCCTCATACTGTGGGCCTTACTGAGTGGACTCACCGGGCGCGCGAGAATTCCAACGGAAACACTTTGCGCTGGCGGCGTGACTTCGACGGGTGGTCGTCTATCAAACCTGCGCATCTTTCTTGAGGCCTTATCCATGCACGATCTACAAGACCTGATTGATAACAACGAGCGTTGGGCTGACGCGATCACCAAGGAAGACCCGGATTTCTTCGCCAAACTGGCGCGTCAGCAAACTCCTGAATATCTATGGATCGGCTGTTCCGACGCACGGGTACCGGCCAACGAAATCGTCGGCATGCTCCCGGGTGATCTGTTCGTGCACCGCAACGTCGCCAACGTTGTCCTTCACACTGACCTCAACTGCCTGTCGGTGATCCAGTACGCCGTCGACGTGCTCAAGGTCAAACACATCCTCGTCACCGGCCACTATGGCTGCGGCGGCGTGCGCGCATCGATGCAGGACCGTCAGTTCGGCCTGATCGACGGCTGGCTGCGTTCGATCCGCGATCTGTACTACGAGAAACGTGAGGAACTGTCCAGGCTGGCGACCGAAGAAGAGCAGGTTGACCGGATGTGCGAACTCAACGTGATCCAGCAAGTGGCCAACGTCGCGCACACCAGCATCATCCAGAACGCCTGGCACCGCGGGCAGCCGCTGTCGATCCACGGCTGCATCTACGGCATCAAGGACGGCCGCTGGAAAAGTCTGAACACCACCATCAGTGGTTTCGAGCAACTGCCGCCGCAATACCGCTTGCGTCCGGTCGGCGCGCCGTAACCGCGGCGCTCAGCCCCGGCCTGCATGACGCCAGCGCTGTAAAAAGCGCTGGCCTTCAGGCGTGGGTGGTTCGTCGTAACCGGTGATCCAGCCACGGCAGCGCGGCGAGCCGCAATCGCAGGCGAACTGGCGCAGCAGCTTGTCTTCGGTCGATGCGTAATCAATGCTCAGGCGCTCGCCGCTGTGGATATCTTTCAAGGCCCACAGCCACAACTCACTCATGTCGAGAAATACATTCGGGTCGCAGGCGTGTTCCAGCACTCCGCAGAACCGTGGGTCGTAAACGTGGATGCCGGATTGCAGCTGACGGGTCTGTCGACTGCGGTAGGGCAGTAACTGCCCGGAAACCCGGCACATTCGGCTGATGCGCAGAAACTCGCGGCGCGCGACCACCGCCGTGGCCATGCCCTGTTCGTCGCGGATGATCTGAAAGTCGTCGCAGGATGGAAAGCCCAGCCGCACGGGAAGTCCGGCGAAGGGATAGATGCCTTCGGTATCGCGGGGCGGGTGCCGGCCCATGGCTTGATTGTTCATAACGATCCTTGTTGGTGGGGAGTGCCTCCGGGTTGTGCCCATGCCTCGCCTGGCGATGCATGATTGGATCCAAGCGTCGCGCAATTGCCACATTCGGTCTACTGTCAAACCTGACAGGCGTGATCGACGTTATCCCGCGTCAGCATTGACTGACGCGGGGTCGCTCCAGCCAGGATTACAGAGCCGGTGCGGGCACAGCGGCCGCGGGCAGGGGCGCTTTCAACTGCTGCAGTTGTGTCTTGACCGGTGGCGTGGCGCACTTGGCAGCCGCTTCTTCGGCGTTGAGATCGCGGATCGAGGTATAGAACAACTCGCAGGTTTTGACCTTCTGCGTCACCTGCCACGTTTGCGTGCAACTGCTCAGCGTGGCCTGCGCATCGCTGCCCGGTTTGCTGCCCATGCCGGCCTGCCAGCAGGCGGCGCTCAAATCCTGGCCCATGACTTTCAGGCCTGCCGCGTCAGCCTTGGCCTGGGCATCGTCGCCGGCATAGCTCTTCGAATCGGCGGCGTACCAGATGTAGCTCGGATGGTTGGAACCGAGCACCGGCACTTTCACCCCTTCGCTCGGACTGATGGTCGCCAGCCCGAGCACGCCCACCGTCGGGCCGTATTGCTCCTTGATCCAGTTACGCACCGGCGCACCAAACGCAACCATTGGCAGTGTCGTGCCGCTGGCGGTCTGGCTGAACTGCTTGACCAGCGTGGTCTGGTAATCCTTGAAGTAGTCGTAGACGTCCTCCAGATCACCGCCGGCATTGGACGGCGCGGCGATCGGGGCGATGTCGATGATGGTCTGGTAAGCCGGCGTCTGCTCGGCGGGGATGCCGTTATCGGTCAGCAAGGTTGCCCAGCGATCGGTGGTATTGGAGCGCAGGTAATCCTGCGCCTGCGTCAGCGAGTAATCCGGCGGGAAGTGCAGCAGCTCGACGCTTTTACGATTTTCCAGGGCCATGCCCAGCGGCAGGAACAGATACCAGCTATAGGCCCATTTGCCATCGGCATTCAGCTTGCTGGCGCCGGTAAAGGCCAGATCCCCGGCGTCGAGCAACGCTGACAGTGGCTTGTCGTAGCCATCGGGCACGCCGCTGATCTCGGCGTAAAGCTGATCGTTGTCGGTTTTCACCAGCACCTTGGCATCGGCGTAGCCATCGCGCTGCACGCTCTGGCTCAGGTAGTGAGCGACGGTCTGCTCCAGCGTCCAGTTACGGAAGCAGATCACGCTGCAATTGTTGGGGTAGGCGAAGAGCCGCGTGACGCGTTCGGTGCTGCCCAGTTTCACGTCGACATCGGCGTGGGCGGCGGCGCTTAGCGCGAGCGCGGTGAGGGTAAGTCCTGCTAGTTTGAGCATGCTCAGATCCTTTTCAGCGTGGGTTCCCCCGTTTTGGGGGGCGCCTCATATTGGATCAGCCGTGTTGCACAGAGAAGCCATCAGTTGCAGATTTTTGCAGCACGCCGCAGGACTCTCCTTCAGGCCTGAAAATGCAGGGCGTTGGTCAAATCGCCCATGGGTTTCTGACCTCGGGCAATCATCGCGTCGTCACGTTGTTTGATGCCGTCGAGGGCCTCCAACTGGAAGACACGGGTGATCAGCCGCAGGATCGACGCCGTGTCGTAGACCGTGTGATCCACCGTGCCCTTGCGCGCAAACGGCGACACCACCAAGGCCGGTACGCGTGAACCCGGGCCCCAGCGATCGCCCTTGGGCGGTGCGACGTGATCCCACCAGCCGCCGTTTTCATCGACGGTGACGATCACCACCATGTTTTGCCACTGCGGACTTTCACGCAGCACTTTCAGCGCCCGAACGATGTGCCGGTCACCGGACGCCACATCGGCATAGCCGGCGTGCATGTTCAGATTGCCCTGAGGTTTGTAGAAGCTCACGGCGGGTAACTTGCCGGCCTCGGCATCGGCGAAGAACTTATTGCTGCTCGACTCGTCGCCCAAACCGGCATCGCGCAGTCGTTTGCTGCGCTCGACGGGGTTTTCCGGGCCTTGCAGCTGGAAGTAGTTGAACGGCTGGTGGTGGTACTGGAAATTCGGAATCTTTGGAATGCCGCCGGAATCCTTGTATTGCTCCAGCGTCGCTTGCCATGCCCCGGCGTACCAGGCCCAGTCGACGTTGTTCTTCGACAGCTTATCGCCGATGTGCTCGTGGGTTTGCGGTACCAGGACGTTGGGCAGATCAGGTTTCGAGTACGCCGGGCGCTCCGGGTCACGGATCCAAGTTGGCCAGTAGGGCGGGGCGAGCGTGTTGACCGCGAAACCGTCCGGCGTCAGCGCACTTGGCCCGAATTGCGGCGGGCCGGTCATGGCACTGTCCGGCGATTGCGCCAGCGGTTTGAGGCGCGGATCCGCCGGATCATCGCTTTGCAACGCGGCGATCTGGCTCTTGGCTACCGAATGGGCAGCGTCCGGATAGAACGGCGCGGTGGCGCTGATCAGGTACTGGTGGTTGAGGAACGAGCCACCGAAGGCGCCCTGGAAAAAGTTGTCGCACAGCACGAATTCCCGCGCGACGTCCCACAGGCGCAGGGAATAACGGCTTTGCGCGTAATGGCCCATGGTCAAGCCACCGGCATCGGCCCAGGCGACAAAACCGTCGTTCTTGCCGCCATTGATCTGCATCTGGTTCTGATAGAACACGTGCCACAAGTCGCGGGTCACTAGGCCCAGCGGCAAGTCCTCACCGTTCGGGCCTTTGAGGGCGAAGGGGGCGTTCGGCAGGTTTTCCTGGAACTGCGTGGCGCCGGGATAGGTCACGCCGTCGAGGGTTTGCGGGCCGATCTGCAACACACCGCCCCAGGCGGGTGGCAGGGTTTGCAGCAGGCTGCCGTCGCGGTCGCGTTGCTGGTACTCGGCAGGTTTGAGCGTTGACAGCGGTTTTTCGACGCCGGGGAAATTGCCAAACAGGTTATTGAAACTGCGGTTCTCGGCGTAGATCACCACCACGGTTTTCACCTGATCGCGCAGAGCTTTGTCCAGCTCGGCCGGGGACAGTGGGCGCTCGGCCGGTTTGCCCGATGGATCGCTAGCGTTGCTGCACCCGGCCAGCGTGGCGCCAACACCGAGCACCGCGACGCCACCGAGAAAGCGACGGCGGCTGGTGTCTGTGGGGTTGTCGGATTCTGGCGAGGAGAGGTCTTTGCTGCCTGCATCGTCGTTCATGTCGCGCCCGTTTTTTGCTTAAATGTTTCAGTATGTTTCGGGCGGACGCTAGCAAGGGAATGTGACGGTGGGGTGACACAGGGAGCGGTGTCTCCCCTACCTCGGCACTGCTAGACTGCTGCGATATCGAATCTGGCCACGGTGAACCATGAAGCCCTCCATTGCTCTTGATCTGCAGCGTGCTGCCGTCCGTGAGGTTGTCGGCAGATTCCGGGTAGCCAACCCCCGAGTGTTTGGCTCCGCGGTGTTGGGGACTGATTTGGAAGGCAGTGATCTCGATCTGCTGGTCGATCCACTGCCCGGCGCCACCTTGTTTGATCTCGGCGGTCTGCAGGTTGAGCTCGAGGATCTGCTCGGTGTTTCGGTTGACCTGCTGACGCCGGGAGACCTGCCGCTGAAATTTCGTCAGCAGGTTCTTGATCATGCTCGTCCCGTATAAGAATGTAAATTTTAGACGTGGTGATATCGCACTAGTCGGAGTTGTTGGACTAATGTCCTAATGTTTTAGGTCCGGCGTTTGACATGAGCGAGATTGCTTGTTGGTAAAGTTTTATTGGTTATAAGGTGATGTGTGCGCTCAATGAACTCGTTTAAAGCTGTGTATTGCTCTGGGTTGGCTATCCCCAGTCAAGCGACTGTTACGGCTCTGGGTCTTTTGTTTGAGCGGGTGTATCTCCCTAATAACATTGAGTTTGTATTGGAGTTTTCAAAAAAATATAGACTTAATGTTGATCGAAAGTGGTCTGATGAATTGTCTTTTGCACCTTTGTCACCTGGTGTTGAACATCCATTTTTTGGGCTTACACCGGCCCAGCAAGATACTGCTTATAATTATTTGGGTATGTGCTTTAGTACAGCAATGAAAAATCACGAGCTGTTCGGGAATGTTATAGAGACCGATGCTTTTGATGGAGGTGTCCCACTTCTTGCGGAGTTAATTAAACAAGGTTCGCCAGGTGAGCTAAATACATACAGAGTTAGCAAGGTTCCTTTAAATCTAGTAAGTGAAGATGATCACAAGTTGTCTAACTTAATAAGCAGCGGATATAT
Organism: Pseudomonas sp. RIT-PI-o; assembly: GCF_001297215.1. Classification (NCBI taxonomy): domain Bacteria; kingdom Pseudomonadati; phylum Pseudomonadota; class Gammaproteobacteria; order Pseudomonadales; family Pseudomonadaceae; genus Pseudomonas; species Pseudomonas sp. RIT-PI-o. Next base: position 16,256 of record NZ_LHPA01000013.1, read on the forward strand.
ACCAGTCGTTGGCGGCTTTGGGAACGTAAATACCTCGGCTATCCCAATGCAGGGAACTACAACGGCAAAGGCCTTAGCGGCCTTGTTGGCAATTAAATCGGTTGAGATGTTTTTTCCGGCGACGGTGGGCGCTCCTGCTGAAGTGATTCTTGAAGCTCGCGAAAGGTTAAGAGATCAACTGCCTCTATTTTGGTCTGCTATGTTTAAGCTGTCAGTAGACTTGAAGCGTGCAATTGAAGAGTGTGTAAGTTCTGAGGAGGTTGTAAGGGTCGGTGTTGAAATGGTGGATACTATAGTTAGGCCAGCGCTCACAGATCTAAATCACAAAATTGAACTTGAGAGGAAAAATTGGTTTCGACGAGTTTTTGGTGAGGTTTATAAAGGCTTAAGAGTAGTAGCTGCGAATCCCCCGCTGACACCAGATCAGCTAATCAGAAGCGCGTTGGCTTTAGGTGCAGATGCGGCGATCAGCGCATCAGATCAAGTTTACTCTGTAGAGAAAATAAAGTCAGAAGCTGGATTGACTTACCTATTGGAGCTTGATGCTTTGCTAGGCAAGTCATAGTTGTGTGATTTACGGATGAATTCAAGTTATCCGCTTGCTTCTTTTCTTGGCGCCGGTTAAGGCATCACCGGAGGCGTATACGCCAATGTCGTCCCCAGCGCCCACAGCAACAGCAGCACCAGCGGCGTGTGCACCAGCAGTTGCACGAACGAGAAGCCGATCAGGTCCCGCGCTTTCAACCCGAGCACGCCCAGCAGTGGCAGCATGTAAAACGGGTTGATCAGGTTCGGCAACGCTTCCGCCGCGTTGTAGATCTGCACCGCCCAGCCGAGGTGGTATTGCAGGTCGTTGGCGACTTGCATCACGTAGGGGGCTTCGATAATCCACTTGCCGCCGCCGGACGGGATGAAGAACCCGAGAATCGCCGAATACACCCCCATCAGCAGCGCATAGGTGTCGTGGGAGGCGATGCTGACGAAGAAGGTCGAAATGTGGTGCGCGAGGGTTTGCGCATCGGCGCCTTTGACCGTGGTCATCAGCGCGGCGATCGAGCCGTACAGCGGGAACTGGATCAACACGCCAGTGGTGGTCGGCACCGCACGGGCCACCGCATCGAGGAAGCTGCGCGGGCGCCAGTGCAACAGCGCGCCGAGCATGATGAACAGAAAGTTGTAAGTGTTCAGGCCGGAAATCGCGGTAATCGCCGGTTTGGTCGAGAACTCGTGGAACAGCCAACCCGCGGCCAGCAGCACCAGCACGATGATCAGCAACGGGCTGTGTTCCAGCCATTCGCCGGGGCGAGTGCGCGGTTGCAGCGGTGGCAGGTTGAAGGCCGGATCGATGCCACAGGCCTCGGCGTCGCGTGCCGAGTTCGGCCCGGGCGCGGTGGCGTAGGCGATGATGATCGAGATCACGATCAGCGCCAGCAGCATGACGCCGGACTGCCAGAGGAAAATGGTTTCGGTAAACGGGATCACGCCGGTGATCGACAGGATCGACGGCGGCAGGCTACCGGGGTTGGCCTGCAACTGGGCGGCCGAGGATGACAAGCCCAGCGCCCACACCGCGCCCAGACCTAGATACGCAGCGGCGCCGGCGGCGCGGTAATCCATCTTCAGATCGGTGCGACGGGCGAGGGCGCGCACCAGCAATCCGCCGAACACCAGCGACAGACCCCAGTTGAGCAAGGATGCAACCATCGAGATCAATGCCACCCAAGCCACGGCGGAACGGCCGTTCTTCGGGATGCGGGCGAGTTTGTCGATCAGTCTGACCGCAGGGGGTGAACTGGCGACGACATAGCCGCCGATCACCACAAAGGCCATCTGCATGGTGAACGGGATCAGGCTCCAGAAGCCGTCACCGAAGGCCATCGCCGCAGCGGTGGGTTTGGCGCCCATGGCCAGGGTGGCCAGGGCGACGATGATGACGGCCAGCGCGGCGAATACCCAAGAATCGGGAAACCAGCGTTCGGCAAAACTGGAACAGCGCAGGGCAAAGCGCGCGGAGCGGCTATCTTCGATATCAACGGCCACGGGATGTACCTCGGATTTTTATGGTTATTTTGATCTTGCGGGCGAAACACAGATCCCTGTGTAGGAGTGAGCCTGCTCGCGATAGCGTCGTCACATTCAACACATCGGGTGACTGAACCGGCGCTATCGCGAGCAGGCTCACTCCTACAGGGGGTCGCATTCGCCCGGCAGACAGGCCCTAACAGTAAATCAAGCGCAGCGCTTTTGTTGAGCAGGTTTTCGCAAACCGAGACTATGGTCTGACGGGTTGTCGATCCATGCATTTGCGTAGACCATGGGCGCCTTGGTTTTTGCCGATGCCTGAGTTCTTTGTCATGACTGCCCACTCCCCAGCCCGACCGGCGCCATTCAGCCGTTCCGACTACAAGACCCTCGGCCTTGCGGCGCTCGGCGGGGCGCTGGAAATCTACGATTTCATCATTTTCGTGTTCTTCGCGCTGACCCTGAGTCAGCTGTTCTTCCCGCCGGAAATGCCCGAGTGGCTGAGATTGCTGCAGAGCTTCGGCATCTTCGTTACCGGTTATCTGGCGCGGCCACTGGGCGGGATTCTGATGGCGCATTTCGCCGACCGCCTGGGCCGCAAAAAAGTCTTCAGCCTGAGCATTCTGATGATGGCGCTGCCGTGCCTGTTGATCGGAATCATGCCGACCTACGCACAGATCGGCTATTTCGCACCCTTGCTGTTGCTGGCGCTGCGCATTCTGCAGGGCGCGGCCGTGGGCGGCGAAGTGCCGAGTGCCTGGGTGTTCGTCGCCGAGCACGCGCCTATCGGGCATCGCGGTTACGCCCTCGGATTTTTGCAGGCTGGCCTGACCTTCGGTTACCTGATCGGCGCACTGACCGCGACCTTCCTCGCGCAAGTCTTTACCTCCGCTGAAATTCTCGATTACGCCTGGCGCTACCCGTTTCTGCTCGGTGGCGTGTTCGGCGTGGTGGGCGTTTATCTGCGTCGCTGGCTCAGCGAAACCCCGGTGTTCATGGCCATGGAAGCGCAACGCGAGGCGCGGGTCGAGCTGCCGCTGCGCACGGTATTGCGTGAGCATCGGCTGGCCATGCTGCCGGCGATGCTGCTTACCTGCGTGCTGACCTCGGCGGTGGTGGTGTTCGTCGTCATCACCCCGACAATGATGCAGAAAACCTTTGGCATGACCGCCAGCCACACCTTCGGCCTCAGTGCCTTGGGCATCGTTTTTCTCAATATCGGCTGCGTGATCGCCGGGCTGCTGGTCGACCGCATTGGCGCCTGGCGTACGGTCATGCTCTACAGCCTGTTGCTGCCATTGGGCATTGGCGTGTTGTATGGCTGTTTGAACACGGGGGGGCACTGGACTGGCATCGCCTATGCGGTCGCAGGTCTGGCTTGTGGGGTAGTGGGTGCGGTGCCTTCGGTAATGGTCGGGTTGTTCCCGGCGCGGATTCGCGTGTCGGGCATTTCCTTCACCTACAACATTGCCTACGCCGCCTGGGCAAGTATCTCACCGCTGCTGCTGATTGGTCTGATGCCGTGGAGCCCATGGATCTGCGTGATGTTCTGTGCAGTGATGGGCGCGGTGGGGATTTTGACAGCGGCGTATTTCGCTGCACGCATGCCGCGCACGGGGCCGTGTCAGGCGGCGGGCGCGGCCTGAGCGGACCGCGCTGCAGTATTTTCGACTGACGGATCTTGAGCTGGCTTCAGAAAAACTCTCCAAGGCCGATGGCTAGGTTGTATCCGCTTACTACCCTGCCATCGGTGCTTTCCCATGTTCAATAAACGCTTGAAGCAAGAGCTGGCCGCTCTCCGTGAAGAACTCTCCAGCCTTGTACAAGTGAAGGAAAGCCTGGAAAGCGAAATGCTCGCGCTGACCCTTGAGCCCGACGGGCGGATTCGTTCGGTCAACCAGAACTTCCTCAGTGAAATGTTCTACAAGAGCCAGGATTTGATCGGCCGAGCGATCGAAGACATCGTGCCGGCCCACGTCAAAACCGACGAATTCCACCAGCGCTTCAAAAACTCGATGAGCCGTGGCGAGCATTTCGCCGGCGCCGTGCGCCTGTTGCGCGGCAATGGTGGCGAGGCGTGGCTGCGTTCGATCGTGCAACCGGTACGCGCCTCCGATGGCCGGATCAGACACATCTCCTTCTACGCCAGCGACCTCACCCGCACCATCGAAGCCTCACGCGAGCATGAAAACCTGATCGGCGCGCTGGTGCGTTCCACTGCCGTGATCGAGTTCGACCTCAGCGGCAATGTGCTCAGCGCCAATGATCGTTTTCTAAACGGCATGGGTTACAGCCTGGCCCAGATCAAAGGCAAACATCACCGCACGTTCTGCGCCCCGGAAGAATACAACAGCGCCGAGTACCAGAACTTCTGGCGGCGCCTGAACAGCGGTGAGTTCGTCGCAGGCCGCTTCAAGCGGATCGACAGCCATGGCCGTACGGTGTGGCTTGAGGCGTCCTACAACCCGGTGGTCGATGCCAACGACAAACTGTACAAAGTGGTGAAGTTCGCCACGGTGATCACCGATCAGGTCAACCGCGAGCAAGCGGTTGCCGACGCAGCGAGCATCGCTTACAGCACTTCGCAACAAACCGATAGCACCGCGCAACGCGGCACCACGGTGGTCACCGAAGCGGTGAACGTGATGCGTGACCTGTCACGGCACATGCAAGCGGCCGGTGAAGGGATCGAGGCGCTGAACGAGCAGTCGCTGGTGATCGGCACCATCGTCAAAACCATCAGCGGCATTGCCGAACAGACCAACCTGCTGGCGCTCAACGCCGCCATCGAAGCCGCCCGTGCCGGCGAACAGGGCCGTGGTTTTGCCGTGGTTGCGGACGAGGTCCGGCAACTGGCCTCGCGCACCAGCCAGGCGACGGACGAAATCGTCGGCGTGGTGCGGCAGAACCAGGAAATGGCCCGCAGCGCCGTGGCGCTGATGACCGACGGCAAGCTTCAGGCTGAACAAGGCCTGGCACTGGCAGCGGAGGCGGGCACGGTGATCGTGGAGATTCAGGACGGTGCGCAAAAAGTGGTGGATGCGGTGGGGCAGTTTGCCAATCAGCTATCCCATTGACACCGCACTGATCGTTCCCTTGTAGGAGTGAGCCTGCTCGCGATAGCGGTCTGACATTTAACTTTGATGTTGACTGGCAGACCGTTATCGCGAGCTGGCTCACTCCTACAGGTTCTGTGATTCTCCAGTGACAACGCTACAATCGGCTCCTTTTCCCCCGGAGCAGATCCCATGAGCGACTCCCACCGCCGTCCGGTACCCCTGAACAAAGCCTATCGCCTGCTCAATCACGGGCCGACCGTTCTCGTCAGTGCCGCTCACGACGGGCAACGCAATATCATGGCCGCCGCCTGGGCCATGCCGCTGGATTTCGAACCGTCGAAAGTCGCCGTCGTCCTCGACAAATCCACCTGGACCCGCCAGTTGCTCGAAGCCTCCGGCACCTTTGTGCTGAACGTGCCGTGCGTCAATCAGGCCGATATTGTGCAAACCGTCGGCAACACGTCCGGCCTGGAAATCACCCGCGATCAGGGGAAGGACAAATTTCAGGCGTATGGCCTGCACGCCTTCGCGGGCGAACACATTGAAGCGCCGTTGCTGGAAGGCTGTGTCGCCTGGCTCGAATGCCGCCTGCTGCCGGAGCCGCGCAATCACGAGCAATACGACCTGTTCCTCGCCGAAGTCATAGCCGCCCAGGCGGACGAGCGTGTGTTCAGCGATGGGCGCTGGCATTTCGAAGGGCAGGATGGATTGCGCACGCTGCATCATGTTGCGGGCGGGCATTTCCTGAAGATTGGGGATGGAGTGGACGGCAAGACGCTTGCGGTTTAACGGGTGTTGATGGAAAACCGTCAGCGGATGTAGCAAGGTAGACGTCTCATTTCACCTGACAGGCGCAACGCTCATGGACGTTTCTGTTGCCGGATATCTGGCCCCTTTGCTGTCGCTTACGCTGTTGTGGACAGTGGCGGTGGTCACGCCCGGGCCGAATTTCTTCAACATCGCGCAACTCGCGGCCAGTCACTCGCGCCGACATGGCGTGGTGGCTGCGCTGGGCGTGGCCACCGGCACGGTGTTGTGGGGCCTTGCCGGCGGCTTGGGAATCAAGACGCTGTTCAGCGCCGCGCCGACCCTCTATCTGGGCTTCAAGATTGCCGGCGGTTGCTACCTGATTTATCTGGGAGTGAAGCAATTCAAGCGCAAGGCTGCGATTGCCCCGGGTACGCCGGCTGCGCCCCGGCAGACTTATTTCGGCGTCTACGCTCGCGGTTTCCTCGGCAACATGACCAACCCGAAATCGGCACTGTTCGTCGCCACCATCTTCGCCACCGCCATGCCGGCCCACGTACCGCCGCTCCTGCTGGCGCTGGCCGTGATGACCATGGCCACGCTGTCGTTCAGCTGGTATTGCAGCGTCGCCCTGTTCTTCGCCAGCCGTCGGGTTGCCGGTGTCTACGAGCGGTCACGCCAGTGGCTGGATCGGTTGGCAGGTGGGTGCTATTTGCTGTTTGGGGTGCATTTGGTGGCGAATCGCTGATCGATAAGACAGTAGCCGTGAGGAGAAAAAACTTACCTCCCGGTAAGCCTTTTCTCCCCACTTCGTAATACTCAATCCCCCAACGCTTCTCCCTCACGCCGAGGATCGGCTCCCCCCGTCAACGTCGCTTTGCCTTGCGCATCCTTCACCCGCACGATCGCTTGGGTGCCGCTGGTCATGTCGATTTCACTGACCGTGTGGCCTTTGTCTTTCAACGCCTGAATCAGCGCCGGGCTGAACTGTCCCTGTTCCAGTTCGGTCGGGCCGTTGCGGCTGCCGAAGTTGGGCAGGTTGATCGCACTTTGTGCATCGAGGTTCCAGTCGAGCAGGCCGATGGTGGTTTTCGCAACGTATTCGATGATTTGCGAGCCGCCGGGGGAGCCGACCGTGGCGACAAATTCGCCAGTGTTGCGATCAAAGATCAGCGTCGGCGCCATCGACGAGCGTGGGCGTTTCCCCGGTTCGACGCGGTTGGCGACTTTCTGCCCGTTCTCTTCGGGGATGAACGAGAAGTCGGTCATCTGGTTGTTCAGCAGAAAACCCTGAACCATCAGGTGCGAGCCGAACGCGGCTTCGATGGTGGTGGTCATCGACACGGCGCCGCCGAGGTCATCCACCGCCACCACTTGCGAGGTCGAGATGCGCAGCGGCGAGCGATCCGGTGCGTAGGCCACCTGCACGCCCGGCGGTGTACCCGGTCTGGCGCTGCCCATGCTGCGTTCGCCGATCAGACTGGCGCGGCTGGCCAGATAGGCCGGATCGAGCAACCCTTTTACCGGCACCGGGACGAAGTCGGTGTCGGCGACGTATTGCGCGCGGTCGGCATAGGCCAGGCGTTCGGCCTCGGCGATCAGATGCACGGCTTGCGGATTCGGTTCGATGCCGGCCGGCTTATTGGTTCGGACCGGTTTGAGCGGGGTAAGTGACAGGCGTGGGTCGCGAGTTTCCAGCGCCTGCAACGTGCCGAGAATCTGCGCCACGGCGATCCCTCCCGACGACGGCGGCGGCATGCCGCAGACCTGCCAGCGTTTGTAATCAGTACACAGCGGCGCGCGTTCCTTGGCCTGATAATGCTGCAAATCGTTCAGCGACAGACTGCCGGGGTTGGCGTGCTGTTGAACCTTGGCGACGATCTCTTCTGCGATCGGACCTTTGTACAGCGCATCGGCACCTTCATTGGCGATGCGTTTGAGCACGGCGGCCAACTTCGGGTTCTGCAGGCGCGTGCCGACAGCTTTGACGCTGTCATTGTCATTGAGAAAGTACGCGGCCATGTCCGGCGACTGACGTATCAGTGGATCGGCAATCAGCAGCGAATGCAGGCGCGGGGAAATTGCGAAGCCTTGCTTGGCCAGTTCGATCGCCGGCTCAAACAACTTCGCCCAGGGCAGGCGACCATGTTGTCGATGCGCCAGCTCCAGCGCGCGCAACACCCCCGGCGTCCCGACCGATCGCCCGCCGATCTGCGCTTGCGTGAAGGCCATCGGTTTACCATCAGTCTTCAGGAACAGCTCCTCGGTGGCCCCGGACGGCGCGGTTTCGCGGCCGTCATAGGTGCGCACCTGCTTGCCATCCCACAACACAATCATCGCCCCGCCACCGATCCCGGAAGACTGCGGCTCAACCAGCGTCAACACCGCCTGCATCGCAATCGCCGCATCAATCGCCGAACCACCCTGACGCAACATTTCCCGCCCGGCTTCAGCCGCCAGCGGATTGGCAGCAGCGGCCATGTGTTTATCGGCGTGACGGGTTTGCAGATCAGTGCGGTAACCGGAAGCGGCTTCCGGTGCTAGCGGCAAGGAAGAAGAGGGCGGGGCGTTGCATGCGGTGAGGGTCAGGGCGCTGACAAGCAGTGTCAGGGCTGGCAGGCGAAAGCGGCTCAAGGGCTGGGCTGGAAACACGCGGGCTCTCCGTCCGTGGGGGTAAAAGTCTAGGGGACTTTATCTAGCGGGCCGGCGGTGTGCAAACCGGGTGGGGATTACTGCCCCCCCCGCTCAGCGGCGGCGCCAATCGATTGGCCGAAAACGATGCCCTTGTGGGAGCGAGCCTGCTCGCGAAAGCGATCCCCGCGGAGTTTTTCTGTTGGGATGCGCGCCATTGATCCGCTGAGGTAAGCGGTAGTTTACGAGTGAAGCAAAGCGCAACTTTTCTCAAGGCATAAAAAAACGGCCTACCTTTCGGTAAGCCGTTTTTAGTACTTGGTGGCTACACAGGGACTTGAACCCCGGACCCCAGCATTATGAATGCTATGCTCTAACCAACTGAGCTATGTAGCCAAGTGGCGCGCATTATTCCCCTGAATTGGCAAAGCGTCAAGCGTAAATCGAAAATATTTCTTCCTGTTTTCAACCGCTTATCCTCGGACCCCGAAAATCGGGGGCGGGGAGGGCGTCAGCGTAGCTGGAATCTGGCGGTATTGGCGTTCAGGGCATCGCTGCCCTGGCTCAAGGTATCCGCCGCGAGGTTCACCGCGCGTGCGCTTTCAAGCAAACGCACCGCCGCCTGATCGACCTGTTGGATATTGCAGCTGACTTCATCGGCGGTGGTGGCCTGTTCTTCAACCGCCGTGGCGATCTGCGCCAGGGTGTCGGTGACGCTTTGAACGGCGCTGGCGATTTCGCCCAGGCGTTCGCCGAGTCCGGTGACCGCTTCGGCATCCGACTGAGCCTGGCCGCAGGCGGCCTCCATCAGGCTCACGGCTTCGTTGACCGTGGCGCGCAGGCTGTCGACGGTGCCGGCGATTTGCGCGGTGGACGATTGCGTGCGTTGCGAGAGGCTGCGCACCTCGTCAGCGACCACGGCAAAACCGCGACCCTGTTCCCCGGCGCGGGCGGCTTCGATGGCGGCATTGAGTGCGAGCAGGTTGGTCTGCTCGGCGACGCCACGGATGGTGTCGACCACCAGTTGAATCTGTTGGCCTTGCTCGCTTACCCGGCCGAGCGCGGCGGCGGTGTCGTTCAGCCGCTGATTGAGTTGCTGAATGCTTGCCGTGGTGCGCTGGCTGTCGCGGCTGCTGTCGGCGGCGATGCGCCGGGTGTGCTGGGCGCTGCCGGAGGCCTGTTCGCAACTCTGCGCGACGCCTTGCGAGGTGGCGGCCAATTGCGTGGCGGCAGCGGCGATCTGGCTGATCTGCAACTGCTGCGCCTCGACTTCACCTAGGGCGCCGCTGGAGTGTTGGTTGAGGCTACGCACCGCGTTGCTCAGCTGCGAGGTCTCGTGGTCGACGCCGAGCATGCTGCTGCGCAGTTGCACCACGGCGACGTTGAGCGCAGTGCTGATCGCCGCCAGCTCATCGCGGCCCACCACCGGCACTTGCAGGCTCAGGTTGCCGTCGCGCAAAGCTTCGGCGAGCAGGGTGATGCCGCTGGCGCTGCGGCGGATCGAGGCTTGCAGGCAGACGAACAGGTACAGCGCCGCCAACAGCAGGCATCCGAAAATTGCCGCGACAACCATGAACTGGCGGATCGCCGAGCTGTAATAGGCATCGAGCCGTTGATCCAGCGCCACCAGCGACTGCTGGCGCAGCGAGGCGAGGTCGCTGAGCAACGCGTCGAGGCTGCGTTCGAAGTCTTCCGGCTTGAGGGTGATGCTGCCGCCGAAAACGCCGTCGTCGAGGACTTTCAGGCCGCCGTCGAGATGTTTCAGGCTGTCGTGATACTGGCCAGCCCAGGCTTGCAGCTCGACTGGCAGACGCGCCTCCAGCAGGCCGGCGGTTTTCACCAGTTGCTCGCGGGCGTCGCCGATGCGGCTGCGCAGGTCGCGCAACTGCAAGCGGCTCTGCAGGGTGAACTGGCCGGAGACGACTGAGGCCTGACCGACCGCCGCGAGACGCCCGACCCGCTCGATCAGGTCCGGCGCGTGCTGCGTGGAAATCTGCGTCAGCAGGTAGGTTTCCAGCCACGGCGCGAGGGTCAGGCGATTGTCCATGACGATCTGCTCGCGCAACGCTTGCAGCGCGCCCAAGGCATTGGTGAAACGGTCGTAACCGTCCGGCCACCAACCGACGCTGCTGAGGCTTTTCGAGTCCAGGCCATTGAGCGCGGTTTGCAATGCTTGGTAGCGAGCGAGAATTTCACCCTCGGCGCCTTGCTGATTCAGCGCATTGCCCAGCTCCGTGGTGGCTTGCAGTACCGCCGGTTGCACGCCGTCGAATGCTGCCATTGCGGCGAGGGTGGCCGGTGTCGGCTGACGGTTGGTCTCGGTGGCGCGCCAGCGGGCGGCGCGGTCACGTTGAGCGGCGAGCAGGTTGTCCAGCGCATCCAGCGCAAGCAATTGACCCACGCCGGTACGCTCGCCGGCGATCAGGTTGAGCTTCTCGCGATAATCATGGCCGATCATCAACAGGCTGCCGGCCAACGGCAGAATGAACAGCAGAAACAACAACTGGAATTTACCAGCGAAGCCAAACCGCCCCAGCAATTTGATCCCCGGTGAAAGGAAAGCCTGCATGCCTCATGACTCCTCTGGACACCACGCACCATTGGCGTGCATCGCGAGCTTTTGCGCCGCGACCCGTGCCCTCTAAAAGGCCTCGAAAGTTCACCCTCGCCCGCTCTGTAGGCCGGCTCTGTAGCGAAACTTCCCATTGTCGAGCGCCTTTGTAAGGCGATCGTGTTCAAGGGCAGAAGCAAGGCAAGATTCAGACCATGGCGTTGCGCTATCACTTTCTCTTTGAACGGCCCCCCGTAGGAGCTGCCGAAGGCTGCGATCTTTTGCCTTTGATTGTTAAAAGCAAGATCAAAAGATCGCAGCCTTCGGCAGCTCCTACACGGTGATCAATCGTCAATCATTTCGTTAGCTCGCTAAGGGGATGGCGCTGACGCACCGAAAAATGGCACATTGACGCACCTGCCTGCGGGCACCCATCTGCTGTCCGGAATTTTCCATGGCTATCAGCAACGTTCAGAACGACGCTGCCTCGGCGACCGCTGCTCCTCAAAGCAGTCCACTGGTGATGCGCATCATTGGCGCGGTGGCGCTGGCGCATTTGATCAACGACCTGATCCAGTCGGTACTGCCGTCGATCTACCCGATGCTCAAGGCCAACTATGGCCTGACGTTCACCCAGGTCGGCCTCATCACCTTGACCTTCCAGTTGACCGCGTCGCTGTTGCAGCCGTGGGTCGGTTATCACACTGATCGCCACCCGAAACCGTGGCTTTTGCCGGCGGGGACCGTGTGTACCTTGATCGGCATTCTGATGATGTCGGTGGTCGGCAGCTTCCCATTGATTCTGCTGGCAGCGGCGCTGATCGGCATTGGCTCATCGACCTTTCACCCGGAAGCCTCGCGGGTTGCGCGGCTGGCCTCGGGCGGGCGCTTCGGTCTGGCGCAATCGACGTTCCAGGTCGGCGGCAATGCCGGTTCCGCGTTCGGCCCTTTGTTGGCGGCGGCGATCATCATTCCATTCGGCCAGGGCAATGTGGCGTGGTTCGGTCTGTTCGCGGTGTTTGCGCTGTTCGTGCTGTACCGCATCAGCCGTTGGTACGCCAACCATCTGAACCTGTTCAAGCTCAAGGCCGGTCAAGCGGCAACGCACGGCTTGTCGAAGGGCAGGGTGACGAGTGCGCTGGTGGTGCTGGGGCTGCTGGTGTTCTCCAAGTATTTCTACATGGCCAGCTTCACCAGCTACTTCACCTTCTACCTGATCGAGAAGTTCGACCTGTCGGTGGCCAGCTCGCAGTTGCACCTGTTCCTCTTCCTGGGCGCAGTGGCGGCGGGGACGTTCTTCGGCGGGCCGATTGGCGACAAGATCGGGCGCAAGGCAGTCATCTGGTTTTCCATCCTCGGCGTCGCGCCTTTCACCCTGATCCTGCCGCATGTCGATCTGTTCTGGACCAGTATTCTCAGCGTGGTGATCGGCTTCATTCTGGCCTCGGCATTCTCGGCGATCGTGGTGTACGCGCAGGAACTGGTGCCGGGCAATGTAGGGATGATTGCCGGGATTTTCTTCGGCCTGATGTTCGGTTTCGGCGGGATTGGCGCGGCGCTGCTCGGGCATCTGGCGGATGTGCACGGGATTAAGTATGTGTATTTCCTGTGCTCGTTCCTGCCGTTGTTTGGCGTATTGGCAATCTTCTTGCCGCGTACCAAAAAGCACTGATTCACACATTTCCCATTGTAGGAGTGAGCCTGCTCGCGATGGTGGTGTGTCAGTTACGGTTGAATTGACTGACACTCCGCTATCGCGAGCAGGCTCACTCCTACAGGGGATTGGTGGTGTGGCGGAAAATATTTCAGGCACAAAAAAGCCGCGTATCAAACGCGGCTTTTTCGTGTGCGGCTGTTGCTCAGACGTTGAAGCGGAAGTGCATCACGTCGCCGTCCTTGACGATGTAATCCTTGCCTTCCAGGCGCCATTTGCCGGCTTCTTTGGCACCGGCTTCGCCCTTGTACTGGATGAAGTCGTTGTAGGCGATCACTTCGGCGCGGATGAAGCCTTTTTCGAAGTCGGTGTGGATCACGCCGGCAGCCTGAGGTGCGGTGGCGCCGACCTTGACGGTCCACGCGCGGACTTCTTCGACACCGGCGGTGAAGTAGGTCTGCAGGTGGAGCATTTCGTAGCCGGCGCGGATCACGCGGTTCAGGCCTGGCTCTTCCAGGCCCAGGGCCTCGAGGAACATGTCCTTCTCTTCGCCGTCATCGAGCTCGGCGATTTCCGCTTCGATCTTGTTGCACACCGGAACGACCATGGCGCCTTCTTCTTCGGCGATAGCCTTGACCACGTCCAGGTGCGGGTTGTTCTCGAAACCGTCTTCAGCGACGTTGGCGATGTACATGACCGGTTTGGTGGTCAGCAGGTGGAAGCCCTTGATCACGGCTTTTTCATCCGCGCTCATGTTCTTCATCAGGCTGCGCGCCGGCTTGGCTTCGGTGAAGTGCGCGATCAGTTGCTCGAGCAGAGCCTTCTGAACCACGGCGTCCTTGTCACCACCCTTGGCGTTGCGCGCGACTTTCTGCAGTTGCTTCTCGCAGCTGTCGAGGTCGGCGAAGATCAGTTCCAGGTCGATGATTTCGATGTCGCGTTTCGGGTCGACGCTGTTGGAAACGTGGATCACGTTGTCGTCTTCGAAGCAGCGCACGACGTGAGCGATCGCGTCGGTCTCGCGGATGTTGGCGAGGAACTTGTTGCCCAGGCCTTCACCTTTCGAGGCACCGGCAACGAGGCCGGCGATGTCGACGAATTCCATGGTGGTCGGCAGGATGCGTTTTGGATTGACGATGGCCGCCAGAGCTTCCAGACGTGGATCCGGCATCGGCACGATGCCGCTGTTCGGCTCGATGGTGCAGAAGGGGAAGTTCTCCGCCGCGATACCGGATTTGGTCAGGGCGTTGAACAGGGTGGACTTGCCGACGTTAGGCAGGCCGACGATGCCGCAATTGAATCCCATGGTGTTTCCCCTCGGGTAAAAGTCAGGCCTTCTGGCTGTGCAGGTTTTTCATCGCGCGGTTCCATTCCCCGGCGAGGATATCCGGCAGCACGCCGAGGGCAAAGTCGATGCTGGCATCGAGTTTTTCCTGTTCGGCGCGTGGCGCACGACCCAGAACGAAATTTGAAACCATACTGGCGACGCCCGGGTGGCCAATGCCAAGCCGCAGGCGGTAGAACGTATTCTGATTGCCCAGTTGCGCAATGATGTCGCGCAACCCGTTGTGACCGCCATGGCCGCCGCCCTGCTTGAGCTTGGCAACGCCCGGAGGCAGGTCGAGTTCGTCATGCGCCACGAGGATTTCTTCAGGCTGGATGCGGAAGAAACCGGCGAGTGCCGCCACGGCCTGGCCGCTGCGGTTCATGTAAGTGGTGGGAATCAGCAGACGAACATCCTGACCCTGATGCGAATAGCGCCCGGTCAGGCCGAAATATTTGCGATCGGCCACGAGATTCACATTCTGTGCGTGGGCGATGCGCTCAACAAAAAGGGCCCCTGCGTTATGCCGGGTCTGGTCGTATTCGGCGCCTGGATTTCCCAGGCCAACGATCAGTTTGATGGCAGTCACGATAGGGGCCCTTCCTTTGAGTGGTGAGTAACATCGCCGCGATCAGGGAAAGCGGCGAAAGTGGACGAAAAATGCTCATTTACCATGGATGTAAACTCCGCGTTCTCGCCCGCTTTCTCGCTACGTTCCAGTCCGCGATGTTACTTGCTCACTCAGGCATGACAGAGTGAATTACTCTGCTGCGCCTTCTTCGGTAGCTTCTGGAGCAACACGTGGAGCGTGGACGTTGGCAACAGCCTTGTCATCGCCGTGTGCCAGAGCAACGAACTCAACACCTTTAGGAGCTTTGAGGTCCGACAGGTGAATGATGGTGCCGATTTCTGCTTTCGACAGGTCGACTTCGATGAACTCAGGCAGATCTTTTGGCAGGCAGGAAACTTCGATCTCGGCAATAACGTGCGAAACTTCGCCGCCTTTCTTGACCGGAGCTTCTTCGCCAACAAAGTGCACAGGCACGATGGCGGTCAGTTTCTGGCCGGCAACAACGCGTACGAAGTCAGCGTGCATCACGTGGCCTTTGGCCGGGTGACGCTGCAGAGCCTTGATGATGACGTTCTGCTTGGTGCCACCAACGTTCAGCTCGATGATGTGGCTGTAAGCCGCTTCGTTTTCGAGCAGTTTGGCAACTTCCTTGGCCAGCATGCTGATGGATTCAGGGGCTTTGTCGCCACCGTAAACTACAGCTGGAACCAGGCTTGCGAGACGACGCAGGCGGCGGCTCGCACCTTTCCCCAGGTCGGAACGCACTTCAGCATTCAGAGTAAAATCGTTCATTTTGTATCTCCAAAATAGCCATGACCGAGTGGCGTTTGCGACCAGCGCCGAACACGGTATGGGCAAAAAAGCCCCGCCCCGACAGGAATGCCGGGGCGGGGCGCTTTTCGTCAACGAGACATTTCGTGAAGGGCAGGGCCCTTAACGGAACATCGCGCTGATCGATTCTTCATTGCTGATGCGGCGAACCGCTTCGGCAACAACCGGTGCGATATCCAGTTGACGGATACGTGCACAGGCTTGTGCTGCAGCGGACAGCGGGATGGTGTTAGTGACCACCAGCTCGTCCAGCACGGAATTTTCGATATTCTCGATGGCCCGGCCCGACAGCACAGGGTGTGTGCAGTAGGCAAAGACCTTGGCTGCGCCATGCTCTTTCAGGGCCTTGGCCGCGTGGCACAGGGTGCCGGCGGTATCGACCATGTCATCGACGAGAATACAGGTACGCCCTTCGACATCACCGATGATATGCATCACTTCAGAGTGATTGGCTTTCTCACGGCGTTTGTCGATGATCCCGAGATCGACGCCCAGGGATTTGGCAACGGCCCGTGCACGCACGACGCCACCAATGTCCGGGGACACGATCATCAGGTTTTCGAAGCGCTGATCTTCAATGTCATCCACCAGAACCGGGGAGCCGTAGATGTTATCTACCGGAATATCGAAGAAGCCCTGAATCTGGTCAGCATGCAGATCAACCGTGAGAACACGGTCGATGCCGACTACGGTAAGCATGTCAGCGACGACTTTCGCGCTGATGGCCACACGTGCGGAACGCGGACGGCGATCCTGACGGGCATAACCAAAATAAGGAATAACAGCAGTGATACGAGTAGCCGAGGAGCGGCGGAAGGCGTCAGCCATCACTACCAGTTCCATCAGGTTATCGTTGGTCGGAGCGCAGGTCGGCTGAATAATGAAGACGTCTTTACCGCGAACGTTTTCATTGATCTCGGCTGTGATTTCGCCGTCGGAAAACTTGCCGACAGAGATGTCACCGAGAGGGATATGCAGCTGACGTACGACACGCCGAGCCAGATCGGGGTTGGCATTCCCCGTAAAGACCATCATCTTGGACACGCGCAGTACCTAGAGGCTGAGGGTAACCTGGATGAGTAGAGAAAATGGCAGGGGCGGCTGGATTCGAACCAACGCATGGCAGGATCAAAACCTGCTGCCTTACCGCTTGGCGACGCCCCTGTATCTGTTGCTTTCAAGTGCCGGGCACTTGATTCCTTTAGAGCAGACTTTGTAGCTTGCGATGCAACATCGAAACGTTGCTTCCTTTCGCTACAAACCCTGTAAGGGTCTCTGTCAGAAGGGCCGAGACTTTATCAGCTTCAGCTTTGCTTGGGAAGCCCCCAAACACACAACTTCCAGTTCCGGTGAGCTTTGCTTCGGTAAATTTACCTAACAAATCCAATGCGTTACGTACCTCTGGATAACGCCTTGCAACCACCGGCAAGCAGTCATTTCGACTGTTTCCCTCGGGAACGGGGCGCACTTTAATGGGCGGTGTGTTACGTGTCAACAAAGGATCTGAAAAAATTTCTGCCGTACTAACAGAGACTTGCGGCACGAGTACCAGATACCACGGTTCTTCGGGGTCGACCGGGGTCAGTTTCTCGCCGACGCCCTCGGCAAACGCCGCATGGCCACGGACGAATACCGGCACGTCGGCACCGAGTGACAAGCCCAGCGCCGCCAGGCGATCTTCATCCCAGCCCAACTGCCAGAGATGGTTGAGGCCAAGCAAAGTCGTCGCCGCGTTCGAACTGCCGCCGCCGATGCCGCCGCCCATGGGCAGGACTTTGTCGATCCAGATGTCGATGCCAAGCGAGCAGGCGGATTGTTGCTGCAGCATTTTCGCCGCGCGCACGATCAGGTTGCTGTCGTGGGGCACGCCGGCGAACTCGGTGTGCAACTGGATCGCGCCGTCATCGCGCACGGCGAAAGTGATTTCATCGCCGTAATCAAGAAACTGAAACAGCGTCTGCAGCTCGTGATAACCGTCTTCACGGCGACCGAGAATATGCAGCATCAAATTGAGTTTGGCCGGTGAGGGCAGGGTCAGGCGTGCAGCGGTCATGCGTTATTGCCCCAACTTGCGCGGTTGCCAGGTCTTGATCACCAGCGTCACGTCGAGGTCGGTGCCGTGCAGCTTGATGCGTTCGGGCAGCCAATAACCATTCTGTTCGGTGTAGGCGGTGTATTCGACTTTCCAGCCGTCCTGCTCAAGACTGGCCAAACGGCTGTCGGCGTCCAGGTTCAGGCGACTTTTGCTCTCTGGAGCTGGCAGGCCACGAACCCACCAGGCCAGATTCGAGACTGGCAATTTCCAGCCAAGCTGTTCTTCGAGCAGGGCTTCGGGCGATTGCGATTCGTAGCGGCCCTGATTGGCGACTTCCAGTGACACTTTGCCCGGCCGCCCGGTCAGGCGTGCCGCGCCACGACCCAGCGGGCCGGACAGGCGAATGTCGTAGTAGTCCTGACGCTGCAGCCAGAACAACGTGCCGCTGCCGGAATCCTTCGGTGCGCGAATGCCGATCTTGCCGTCTATCTGCCAGCCGTCGAGGCCGGTGAGCTGCTGTTTGTTCGCCGCCCACTGGGTCGGGCTGCCGTGGCCCTCGACGGATTCGCGAGTGCCGAAACCAGAGCAACCGGCGAGCAGGGCGATGAAGCTGAAAACAATAACGTGGCGCAAAAACATGGGTTAAAGAGTCTCGGATCCGGTCAGGCGCTTGATGGTGCTGCGCAGAATGGTGCTGTCGGGCTGGTCCTTGAGGAACTTGCCCCACACTTGTTTGGCTTCGCGTTGATTGCCCTTGGCCCAGAGGACTTCGCCCAGGTGCGCGGCGACTTCGTGGTCAGGGAAACGCTCGAGCGCCTGGCGCAGGTATTTCTCTGCGTCGTCCAGATTGCCCAGGCGGTAGTTCACCCAGCCGAGGCTGTCAAGAACCGCCGGGTCTTCCGGATTGATCTGATGCGCCTGCTCGATCAGCGTTTTCGCTTCGGCGTAACGGGTAGTGCGGTCGGACAAGGTGTAGCCCAGCGCATTCAGCGCCATGGCATTGTCCGGATCGCGCTTGATGATCAGGCGCAGGTCTTTTTCCATTTGCGCCAGGTCATTGCGCTTCTCCGCGAGCATGGCGCGGGTGTAAAGCAGGTTGAGATCGTCCGGGTATTTCTGCAGGGCTTGCTGCAGGACTTTCCAGGCCTTGTCGTCCTGTTTGTTGGCCGACAGCGTTTCCGATTCGATCAGGTACAGCTGGATGGCGTAGTCGGGCTGTTCGTCACGCTCGGCCGCCAGTTTGCTTTGCGCTTCGGCGGCTTTGCCGTTGCTCATCAGAATATCGGCCTGACGCAGTTGTGCCGGCAGATAGTCGTTGCCCGGGCCGACCTGGGCGTACTCGATGAGTGCGCCTTGCGGATCGTTGCGTTCTTCGGCAATCCGGCCGAGGTTAAGGTGCGCCGAATCGACATGGCTTTCGCGAGCGATGAGGTCTTCCAGATAACCCTTGGCCTCGTCCCACGCCTTGGCTTCCAGGCACACCAGCGCCAGCGAATAGCGCAGTTCGTCGTCTTCCGGGTATTGCTGAACAAGCGTGGAGAACTCGGCCTTGGCGTCGTCCATACGGTCCTGCTCGACCAGCATCCGCGCGTAAGTCAGGCGCAGGCGTTTGTCTTCCGGGTACTTCCTGATGTTTTTCTGCAGCAGCGGCAGCGCTTCGTCGCCACGATTGAGCAGCTGAAGCAGGCGCGCGCGCAGCAGAATCGGTGCGATCTCGCCATCTTCCGGCGGATGGTCTTCAAGCAGGGTCAGTGCGCCCTGATTGTCGCCGTCCTGCTGCAACAGCAGCGCCTTGCCGAAAATCAGCTGATTGTTGTTCGGGTGACGCTGCAGCAAGCGGTCGAAGCTTTTCATCAGACCGTTGCGGGTTTCCTGATCGGTGTCGGCGGCCGACAGTGCGAGGAAATCGAAATGGGTGTCGCCCTTGCCCTGCAGGACTTTCTCCATATAGACCATGGAGTCGTCGTAACGCCCGGCGCGGGCCAGTTGCACGGCGGCGGCGCGTTGCGCTTCGAGATCGTCCGGAGCGTTGCGCGCCCAGATCAGCGCGGTGTCGAGGGCCGGTTGATCGGCGCCCAGATATTCGGCGATGCGAAAAGCACGCTCGGACACGCCCGGATCCTGGGTGTTGATGGCCTGGGTCACGTAGTTGTCCAGGGCAATGTCGAAACGATTGCGCTGGCCGGCGAGTTCGGCACTCAGCAGGCTGAACACGGTTTCCTCGCTGAACGAGCTGTAAACCTTGGGCTTTTCAGGCGCGGGCGTGGTGTCTTCGACCGGCGGGGTGCCGTCCGGCGCAACGGGCGCCATGGCCTGGCAGCCGCTGAGGAAGACAAAAGCGAGGAGCAACGCGGAAGATCTATTCATATAGGAAGAGGACGACTAACCTGCGGTCGGATCATCATGACACAAGCCTTCGGCCAAACATAACCGAGACTCAATTGTGGCCATTATAGGGGCCGACAATTGGGACAATAGTCAGCGGTAGTTGTTCTGGATCTTTCGAAGTAGGACAATTGCCGGCTTCACGTCACCACCAGCGACCTTGAATGGCCTTCCTTGCACTCGGTATTAACCACAAGACTGCTTCAGTAGACGTCCGCGAGCGCGTGGCCTTTACCCCTGAGCAGCTGGTTGAGGCCTTGCAGCAGCTCTGCCGACTGACCGACAGCCGCGAAGCCGCGATCCTCTCCACCTGCAATCGCAGTGAGCTTTATATAGAACAGGATCAGCTCTCGGCCGATGTCGTGCTGCGCTGGCTCGCCGACTATCACCATCTGAGCCTGGACGAGCTGCGCGCCAGTGCCTATGTGCATGAAGACGATGCGGCCGTTCGTCACATGATGCGCGTCGCCTCCGGGCTCGATTCGCTGGTGCTCGGCGAACCACAGATTCTCGGTCAGATGAAATCGGCCTACGCCGTGGCCCGCGAGGCCGGCACCATCGGCCCGCTGCTGGGGCGGCTGTTTCAGGCGACCTTCAATGCCGCCAAGCAGGTGCGCACCGATACTGCGATCGGCGAGAACCCGGTGTCGGTGGCATTTGCCGCCGTCAGCCTGGCCAAACAGATTTTCAGTGATCTGCAACGCAGTCAGGCGCTGCTGATCGGCGCTGGCGAGACGATCACTCTGGTCGCGCGCCATTTGCATGAGCTGGGGGTCAAGCGCATCGTCGTTGCCAACCGTACGCTGGAGCGCGCCAGTCAGTTGGCTGAGCAGTTCGGCGCTCACGCGGTGCTGCTCTCGGACATTCCGGCGGAACTGGTGCGCAGCGACATCGTCATCAGTTCGACCGCCAGCCAGTTGCCGATTCTCGGCAAGGGCGCGGTGGAAAGTGCACTGAAGCTGCGCAAGCACAAGCCGATCTTCATGGTCGACATTGCTGTACCGCGAGATATCGAGCCGGAAGTCGGCGAACTCGACGACGTTTACCTGTACAGCGTCGACGATCTCCACGAAGTGGTTGCCGAAAACCTCAAGAGCCGCCAGGGCGCAGCGCAAGCGGCGGAGGAAATGGTCTCGGTCGGCGCCGACGATTTCATGGTGCGCCTGCGCGAACTGGCGGCGGTCGATGTGCTCAAGGCCTATCGTCAACAGAGCGAACGCCTGCGTGACGAAGAATTGCAAAAGGCCCTGCGTCTGCTGGCCAACGGCGGCAACGCCGAGGACGTGCTCGGGCAACTGGCCCGTGGCCTGACCAACAAACTCTTGCATGCGCCCAGCGTGCAGTTGAAAAAGCTGTCTGCCGAAGGCCGCCTCGATGCGCTGGCCATGGCCCAGGAACTCTTCGCCCTCGAGGGCTCACCGGATAGTTTTTCGGATAAAAAACCGCAATGAAAGCGTCACTGCTCAACAAGCTGGACATTCTCCAGGACCGTTTCGAGGAACTGACCGCGCTGCTCGGCGACGGCGAAGTCATTGCCGATCAGGCCAAATTCCGCGCCTATTCCAAGGAATATGCCGAACTCGAGCCTGTCGTGGCTGCGTATAAAAAGCTGCTCAGCGTACAAGGCGATCTTGAAGGCGCACAGGCCCTGCTCAAGGACAGCGACCCGGACATGCGCGAAATGGCCGTGGAAGAAGTCCGCGAAGCCAAGGAATTGCTGATCACGCTGGAATCCGATCTGCAGCGCATGTTGCTGCCCAAGGATCCGAACGACGGGCGCAACGTCTTCCTCGAAATCCGCGCCGGCACCGGTGGCGACGAGGCGGCGATCTTCTCCGGCGACCTGTTTCGCATGTATTCGCGTTATGCCGAGCGGCGTGGCTGGCGTGTCGAGATCCTCTCGGAAAACGAAGGCGAACACGGTGGCTATAAAGAAGTCATCGCCCGTATCGAAGGCGACAACGTCTACGGCAAGCTGAAATTCGAGTCCGGCGCGCACCGTGTCCAGCGTGTTCCTGCCACCGAATCCCAGGGCCGGATTCACACCTCCGCCTGCACCGTGGCGGTATTGCCCGAGCCGGACGAACGCGAAGCCATCGAGATCAATCCGGCGGATTTGCGCGTCGACACCTTCCGCTCCTCCGGGGCCGGTGGTCAGCACGTCAACACCACGGACTCGGCGATCCGCATCACCCACATACCCACCGGCACTGTCGTCGAGTGTCAGGAAGAACGTTCCCAGCACAAGAACCGTGCCCGGGCGATGGCCTGGTTGTCGGCCAAGCTCAACGATCAGCAAAACGCTGCGGCGGCCAACGCGATTGCCAGTGAGCGTAAATTGCTGGTCGGTTCCGGCGATCGCTCCGAGCGCATCCGCACGTACAACTATGCTCAAGGCCGGGTCACCGACCATCGCGTCAACCTGACCCTGTATTCGCTGGATGAAATTCTTGCCGGTGGCGTCGAAGCCGTGATCGAGCCGTTGCTGGCCGAATACCAGGCTGACCAACTCGCAGCGATAGGTGAATAAATGACCATCATCGCCAGCCTGTTGCGCGCCGCCGAACTGCCGGACTCGCCCACTGCGCGCCTGGACGCTGAACTGCTCCTCGCCGCCGCGCTGGGCAAGTCGCGCAGCTTTCTGCATACCTGGCCCGAGCGCATCGTCCCGAGCGAGGCTGCGCTGACGTTCGCCGAGTACCTGCAACGGCGGCGTAGCGGTGAGCCGGTGGCCTACATTCTCGGCCAACAGGGCTTCTGGAAACTCGATCTGGAAGTCGCGCCGCACACGCTGATCCCGCGCCCGGATACCGAATTGCTGGTGGAGGCAGGCCTTGAACTGCTGCCGGCAACGCCGGCCAAAGTTCTCGACTTGGGCACCGGCAGTGGCGCGATTGCGTTGGCTCTGGCCAGCGAGCGCCCGGCGTGGAAAGTCACCGCCGTCGATCGCGTGCTCGAAGCCGTGGCATTGGCCGAACGCAATCGCCAGCGTCTGCACCTGAACAACGCCACCGTACTGAGCAGCCATTGGTTCAGTGCACTGGAAGGCCAGCGCTTTCAATTGATCATCAGCAACCCGCCGTACATTGCCGCCGCCGATCCGCATCTGGTCGAGGGCGATGTGCGCTTCGAACCGGCCAGTGCTTTGGTGGCCGGTGAAGATGGCCTCGATGATCTGCGCCTGATTGTTGCGCAAGCCCCCGATCATCTGGAAAGCGCTGGTTGGCTGATGCTCGAACACGGCTATGATCAGGCCGAAGCCGTGCGTGATCTGCTGCTCACCCGTGGCTTTGAAGAAGTCCACAGCCGCACCGATCTGGGCGGCCATCAACGCATCAGTCTGGGGCGCCTGCCGTGCTGAATGATCAGGAATTGCTGCGCTACAGCCGGCAGATTCTGCTGCAACACATCGACATCGACGGGCAACTGAAGCTCAAGGCCAGCCGCGTGCTGATCGTCGGCCTCGGCGGCCTCGGCGCGCCGGTGGCCTTGTACCTGGCGGCAGCGGGCGTCGGCGAGTTGCATCTGGCGGATTTCGACACGGTCGATCTGACCAACCTGCAACGGCAGATCATTCACGACACAGACAGCGTCGGCATGTCCAAGGTCGACTCGGCGCTCAAACGCCTGGGCGCGATCAATCCTGAAATCCAACTCATCGCCCATCGGCGGGCGCTGGACGAGGATTCTCTTGCCGCAGCGGTGGCGGCGGTGGATCTGGTGCTCGATTGCTCGGACAACTTCGCCACCCGTGAGGCGGTCAACGCCGCGTGTGTAGTCGCGCGCAAACCACTGGTGAGCGGCGCAGCGATTCGTCTGGAAGGGCAGTTGTCGGTGTTCGACCCACGGCGTGCTGAGAGTCCTTGCTACCACTGTCTGTACGGTCACGGCAGCGAAGCCGAACTGACCTGCAGCGAGGCCGGCGTCGTCGGGCCGCTGGTTGGCCTGGTTGGCAGCCTGCAGGCGCTGGAAGCGCTGAAGGTGCTGGTCGGCTTTGGCGAACCGTTGGTGGGGCGCCTGCTGCTGATCGACGCCTTGGGTTCGCGCTTCCGTGAACTGCGGGTCAAGCGCGATCCGGGCTGCAGCGTCTGTGGCGCGCGCCATGCGTGAAGCGCCGATCGGCGTGTTCGATTCCGGGGTCGGCGGCTTGTCGGTTCTCGCGGAAATCCAGCGTTTGCTGCCCAACGAATCGCTGCTCTACGTCGCCGATTGCGGGCATATTCCCTACGGCGAAAAGACCCCGGAATTCATCCGTCAGCGTTGCAGTGTGATGGCCGGTTTTTTCCGCGAGCAGGGCGCCAAGGCTTTGGTGCTGGCGTGCAATACCGCGACTGTCGCCGGTGTTGCCGATCTGCGTCGCGACTTCCCCGACTGGCCGATTGTCGGCATGGAACCGGCGGTCAAACCGGCTGCAGCGGCGACCCGCAGTGGCGTGGTAGGCGTGCTGGCAACGACAGGTACATTGCAGAGCGCCAAGTTCGCCGCGTTGCTCGATCGCTTTGCGGCTGACGTCAAAGTCATCACCCAGCCGTGTCCGGGGTTGGTCGAACTGATTGAAAGTGGCGACCTGCACAGCGCCCAATTGCGCACTTTGCTGCAGGGTTACGTCACCCCTTTGCTGGCTCAGGGCTGCGATACGATCATCCTGGGATGCACCCATTATCCTTTCCTCAAGCCGCTGCTAAGGTCGATGATCGCCGACGATGTCAGCCTGATCGATACCGGCGCTGCCGTGGCCCGGCAGCTGCAACGGTTGCTCGCCGAGCGTGATCTGCTGGCGCAAGGTCCGAGCTTGCCTGTAAGGTTCTGGACCAGTGCCGATGCACGATCCTTCAGAAAAATCCTACCGCTGCTGGGCCAAACTGCGTCGAATGTGCAAAACTTCGACTTGTAAAAAAAATGTGAAATAACTCGAAATACGCTGAACTTCTGACCAAGCGCAGATTTCTATAGCGACAGCAGCAACTTAAAACCAAACGATCGTTCCGGAAAAGGAAGTTTCAAAGTGAAGCGACTATTCTGCTTGGCCGCGATTGCGGCCGCATTGATGGGGCAAAGCATTTCTGCACAAGCCGCTGGCGTTGAATTCGCCGTCGGCGGTACCAGCGATTCGACAATGACGTATCGCCTGGGCATGAATTTCGACTGGGACAAGAGCTGGCTGCAGAGCGACGTGGGTCGCCTGACCGGCTACTGGAGCGGTGCCTACACGTACTGGGAAGGTGACAAGACTTCCAGCAACAACAGCCTGTCGTTCTCGCCTGTCTTCGTTTACGAGTTTGCCGGCCAGTCCGTCAAACCGTACGTTGAAGCGGGTATCGGTGCGGCGTTCTTCTCCAACACCGAATACGAAAGCAACAAGCTGGGCGGCTCCTTCCAGTTCGAAGACCGCATCGGTTTCGGCCTGCGCTTCAACGGCGGCCACGAAGTCGGCATCCGCGCCACGCACTACTCCAACGCTGGCCTGTCCAGCGACAACGATGGTGTAGAAAGCTACGCGCTGCATTACACAATGCCGCTGTAATTGTTCGACGCTTCACGCTTCTTGTAGGAGTGAGCCTGCTCGCGATCGCGGTGTGTCAGCCGGAACATTTGGCACTGACACACCGCGATCGCGAGCAGGCTCACTCCTACAGTTGTTTCAGCGGTAGGCTGTTGCAATACCCCGGCGCTCTTCGATGCACTCCGGCGCGCCCATTTCAAACTCGCGGCAGATCAACGGTCGCCGTTCGTAGATCGTGCACATCATGCTGTCGCGATCCAGCGCCGCACACCAGCCGTCGTCCAGACGCAGCATCACTTCACCGCCCCATTCATCGGTATCGATAAAGCGATCAGGCACGCCGGTGTCGGTGATCAGCATCACTTCGAGCTGGCAGCAGCACGCGGCGCAGGTCGAGCAGGTGACTGCCGGTTCGTCGATTTGTGTGTGGGGGATGGTTTTCATCGCGGCAGTGTAAGGCAGTGATCGCTGTGGGTGTGAAAGCGCTGACGGACGCTCATGGCGCCAGCCGTCGCGCCATCATGTGCAGCAGCGGAAACAGCCCGGCCCAGAGCACGCCGATCACCATCAGCGTCGGCACTTCGCCGTAGGGAAATTGCACGCCGGCCAGGCGTCCACCGCCGTAGTACGACAACGCACCGCCCACCGCGCCAAGTGCGCTGGCCAGCCACCATGGCCGTGCGCTCCAGGCCAGACAATGACGCAATGTGGTGGCAAGCAGCGCCCAGAGCAGCATCAGCCACAACGGAATCAACGGTGCAGCATCTTCGAAGCGGAACACGTCGAGGTAACGCAAAACACTGTCTACCGCCGTGCCGACAATCACCACGGACAGCATCAGCCGACCCTCCGCCGCCCAACTGCTGATCCAGCGCAGATGAATGACCAGCGCCGCCAGTGCAAGCAACAGCCACAAACTGTTGCCGCCGATGACGCAGGCCAGCCAGCCGAGCTGGAACAGCACGGCATTGGCGAGGCGCTCAAGCATCGAAGCGACCGAGCAGCGGCGCGGTCATCGCCGCCGGTTTCGCCAGCAGCAATTGCGCGGTGCCGATGGTCCGCTCGAGGAATCCGCCCTCGCAGTAGCACAGGTAGAACTCCCACAAGCGCAGGAAATAATCGTCGTAACCCAATTCGTTCAAGCGACCATGGGCGAGGCGAAAGTTCTCGTGCCACAGGCGCAATGTCCTGGCGTAATGCAGGCCGAAATCTTCCATGTGCAGCAGGTTCATGTCGGTCTCGCGACTGACCACATCGAGCATCTTGTGCACCGAGGGCAGGGCGCCGCCGGGGAAGATGTAGCGCTGGATGAAGTCGACGCTGCGTTTCGCCTGTTCGTAGCGTTGCTCGCGAATGGTGATCGCCTGGAGCAGCATCAGGCCATTGCTCTTGAGCAACTGCGCGCATTGCTTGAAATAGGTCGGCAGGAACCGATGGCCGACCGCTTCGATCATCTCGATCGACACCAGTTTGTCGTACTCGCCGCTGAGGTCGCGGTAGTCCTTGAGCAGCAGCGTGACGCGATCCTGCAAGCCGAGTTGTTCGATGCGTTTGGCGGTGAACGCGAACTGCTCTTTGGACAGAGTCGTGGTGGTCACGCGGCAGCCATAATGCTGCGCCGCGTACAGCGCCATGCTGCCCCAACCGGTGCCGATTTCCAGCAGGTGATCGCTGGGCTTGAGCGCGAGTTTCTGGCAGATGCGTTCGAGTTTGTTCAGTTGTGCCTGTTCCAGGGTGTCGCTTGGGGAGAGGAACTGGGCGGCGGAATACATCATGGTCGGGTCGAGAAACTGTTCGAACAGTTCATTGCCGAGGTCGTAATGCGCGGCGATGTTTTTTTGTGAGCCCTTGCGCGTGTTGCGATTGAGCCAGTGCAGGCCTTGCACGAAGGGCCGGCCGAGTCGCGCCAGGCCACCCTCCATGGCGTCGAGCACCTCGAGATTGCTGACGAACACGCGCACCACCGCGGTCAGGTCCGGCGAACTCCAATAGCCGTGTATGAATGCTTCGCCGGCGCCGATCGAGCCGTTGCTGGCAACCATGCCCCACAGCGCCGGATCGAGCACATGGACCTCGCCGAGCAAGGCGCTGCCCGGTGTGCCAAAGAGCATCTGTTCGCCATCCTCGACGACCATCAATTGTCCGTGTTTGAGCTGCGCGAGCTGTCGCAGCACGCCACGGCGCAGCAGCGAGCCGGTCAGGCCGTTGGTGCTGAAGCGACCGAGCGGCAGGCTAGAGGATTTCATGGTGCGGCTCCTTCGGAGGCACGGTGGCGGTTTGAAAGCTGCCGTCGGCAGGCTGATGAGCGAAAATCGGCGCGCGCTTGAGCAGCAGTCGCAGCGCTTGCCAGTAGATCGCCAGGGCGGTTTTTGCGGTCATCCACGGGAAGCGGCGCAGATAGCGGTGCAGGCTGCGACGATCGAGCGGTTCGCGGCGCAGATTCAACGTGGCGTCGAACAGTTTTTCGCTGCCCTGCCAATCGGCCATGTGCACGCCGAGGCTTTGCGCGGCCGGGCTGAAACTCATGCGGTATTCGAGGTCGCGGGGCAGGAACGGCGAGACGTGAAAGGCCTTGGCCACGGCGAAATGTTGATGAAAATCCACCAGACTGGTCGGTGTCTGCGCCGGCAGCACGTAGTGATAACGCTCGCGCCATGGCGTATTGGTCACCTCGCAGACGATCGCCGCCAGTTGCCCGTCGGCTTCGTGGCAATAGAAGAAACTCACCGGATTGAACGACAGCCCCCAACTGCGCGGCTGAGTCAAAAGGCACACCGCGCCCTTTGGCTCATGACCGATGGCCGCGCCCACCTGCTGGCGCACCGCGTCGATCAGACGGATGCCCTTGCCGGTGAAAGCTTTCAGGTAATCGGTCTCACGAAACGAGAACGGCGCAAAGCGACTACGCCCCGCTAGCGGCGACAAGGCCAGCACGGCGTCCTGTTCGCTCAGGTCGAGATAGAGCAAACCGATGCGGTAGCGGAATTCGTGACGGCGCGGCGAGAAACGTCGATGGCCGATCACGCCGCTGTAGAGGGCGCTGTTCACAGGGTTTCACCGAACGCAGCGGCCACGCGCAAGCCGCTGACCACGCCATCCTCATGGAAGCCATTGGCCCAGTAGGCGCCGCAATAATGCGTGTGCTGCTCGCCATCGAGTTCGCCCCAGCGGTTTTGCGCCGCTGCGGCAGCCAAAGTGTATTGCGGGTGGGCGTAGGTGTAGCGGGCCAGCACTTTGTCCGGGGTGATGCCGGCGGTCTGGTTGAGGCTGACGCAGAATGTAGTGTCGCTCTCGATGCCCTGCAGGATGTTCATGTTGTAGGTGACCGCCGCGCGAGTATGACCGGCGCCGCCGAGGCGGTAGTTCCAGCTGGCCCAGGCCAGTTTGCGCGCGGGCAACAGGCGCGTGTCGGTGTGCAGCACCACGTCGTTGTCGGCGTAGAGCAGGGCGCCGAGAATCGAGCGCTCGGCCTCGCTCGGATTGGCCAGCAACTTCAGGGCCTGATCGCTGTGGCAGGCAAACACCACTTTGTCGAAATGTTCGAGGCCGGCCGGGCTGTGGATAACCACGCCGTGCTGATTGCGCTCGACGCGGCTGACCGGGCAGTTCAGGCGAATCCTGTCGTGGAATGAGGCGGTCAGTGGCGCGATGTAGGCACTGGAGCCGCCCTCAATGACCTGCCACTGCGGACGATCACTGACCGACAGCAGTCCATGATTCTTGAAAAAGCGCAGGAAAAACTGCAGAGGGAAATTGAGCATTTCCGCCATCGGCATCGACCAGATCGCCGCGCCCATCGGCACGATGTAATGCAGGATGAAGCGTTCACCGTAGCCGCCGGCCTTGAGGTAATCGTCGAGGGTAGTGTCGGCGGCGATGCGCAGTTCCATCAGGTCACGCTGGGCCTCCTTGTTGAAGCGCAGAATGTCGCGCAGCATGCCCCAGAACCCCGGCGACAACAGATTGCTGCGCTGGGCGAACAGGCTGTTGAGGTTGTTGCCGTTGTACTCGACCCCAGTGTCCGGGTCGGTCACCGAAAAGCTCATTTCGGTCGGCTTGAACGCCACGCCGAGCTGGTTGAGCAAGCGAATGAAGTTCGGGTAGGTCCAGTCGTTGAACACGATGAAGCCGGTGTCGATGGCGAATGGCTGCCCGGCCACGCTGACCGGCACGGTATGGGTATGCCCGCCAACCCAGTCACTCGCTTCGAAGACGGTGATGTCGTGGCGGCGGTTCAGCAGGTAAGCGCAGGTCAGCCCGGCGATACCGCTGCCAATCACGGCGATTTTCATACCGGATCCCGCTGCGGTGGGTTTTTGCGCACCATGCGTTTGCCGATCGCCAGTTGCGCGCGGGCCGGCAGCTTCGACAGTGGCCAAAGCGCCGCCATGAACAGCCCCGGGAAAGCAATTTCCAGCGGCCGGTCCTTGAGTTTGGCGAAGATGTGCCGCGCCGCTTTATCCGCGGGCCAGCTCAGCGGCATCGGGAAATCGTTCCTCTCGGTCAGCGGCGTCTCGACAAAACCCGGGCTGATGATAGTGACGTCAATGCCTTCGTCCGCCAGATCGATGCGCAGCGATTCGAACAGGTAACGCAGCCCCGCCTTCGATGCGCCGTAGGCTTCGGCCCGTGGCAGCGGCAGGTAGGTCACCGAGCTGGCCATGCCGACCAGATGCGGCGTGGTGCCTTTGCGCAGCAGCGGCAGGGCGGCTTCGATGCAGTAGCTGCTGGCGAGCAGATTGGTGCGTACCACGTGCTCGATGATCGAGGAATCGAACTGGCGCGCGTCGACATATTCACAGGTGCCGGCGTTGAGAATCACGCTGTCCAGCGAGCCCCAGGCGTCGCCGATCCGCTCGCCGATTTCGCGCACGGTCTGACTGTTGGTCAGATCGCCGGGCACCACCAGTACCTGGCCCGGATAACGCTGCGACAAGACTTTCAGCGGCGCGACCGAGCGCGAACTGACCGCCAGGTGCGCGCCGCTTTTCAGAATGTCCTCGCACAATGCTGCACCGATGCCACTGCTGGCGCCGGTCAACCAATACCGCCGTGGAGGTGTACGACTCATCCCATTCTCCTTTTCAGCCAGGCAATCACCCGGCCCAATATTGGCAAGTGTTCATACAGCAGCGCCCCGGCATCGAAATAATCCCGATGGCGATAAACCTTGTCGCGCCAGAGCAGGTGCGAACAGCCGCCAACCCGGATTTCCCGGCCTTTGGCCAGACGCGGGTGGCGATAGCTCATGACCCAGCGCAGATAACCTTCGCCTGCGCCGATCTGGTCGAAACCGTGAAAGTCGAAGCGTAGATCGCTGACGTTGGCGTACAGCTCTTTGAAGTAATCCTGCAGTTGCGCCAGCCCCTGAACTTCGTGCAGCGGATCGGTGAAATGAATGTCGTCGCTGTACAGCTCGCCCAAGCGATGCAGATTGTCTTTGTTCAACCCGGAAAACTCGCGGGCGAAGCTGCGCAGGAATTCACTCATCGCCGCCACTCGCATGCTGGCGCGACGGCAGGTTCTTGAACGCCGTCAGCGCACGCTCGCGTGAGGCGCTGAGGTTGACGATCGGCGCCGGATAATCCGCCACGCCGAACAGCCCTCCGGCGCCCGCCGGATTGTGCACTTCCTTTTTGTTGAGCCCGGCCAGTTCCGGCAACCAGTGCTTGATGAACACGCCCTCAGCGTCGAATTTTTCCGACTGGCTCAACGGGTTGAAAATACGGAAGTACGGCGCCGAATCGGTGCCGGTCGACGAGCTCCACTGCCAACCGCCGTTGTTCGCCGCCAGGTCGCCATCGATCAGGTGGCGCATGAAAAAGCGTTCGCCCTCGCGCCAGTCGATCAGCAGGTTTTTGGTCAGGAACATCGCCACGACCATGCGCAGGCGATTGTGCATCCAGCCGGTTTCAAGCAACTGACGCATCGCCGCGTCGATGATCGGCAGGCCGGTGCGTGCCTCTTGCCAGGCCTTGAGCTCCTCCGGCGCATCGCGCCAGGCCAGCGCCTCGGTTTCCGGGCGAAAGGCGCGGTGCCGCGACACGCGCGGGTAGCCGACCAGAATATGTTTGTAGAATTCGCGCCAGAGCAGCTCGTTGATCCAAGTCACCGCGCCGACCTTGCCGCTTTCGAACTCGCCCTGATTGCTTTGCAGAGCGGCGTGCAGGCACTGACGTGGCGAAATCACCCCGGCGGCGAGGTACGCCGACAATTGGCTGGTACCGGGTTTGGCCGGAAAGTCGCGTTCGCTGCGGTAATAATCGATCTGCGCATCGGTGAAAGTGTCGAGTCGGCGCTGCGCCTCTTGCTCACCGGCCGGCCACAACGTGCGCAGGGATTGGCTCGGCGTGGCGAAGCCTTTGACTGCCTCGGGAATGGCATCGCTGGCGATATCCAGCGCGGCCTGTTTGCCGGGTGCCTTGACCAGCGCCGGCATCGAGCGGTGCAGGCGTTCGTAACAGACCTTGCGGAACTGACTGAACACCTGAAAGTAGGTACCGGTCTTGGTCAGCACTGTGCCGGGTTTGAACAGCAATTGATCCAGATAGCTGTGGAATTCAATGCCCTCGGCCTGCAACGTTTCGGCGACGGCCTCATCGCGGCGGCTTTCGTGAACGCCGTATTCTTCGTTGACGTGCACTGCTTCGATCTTCAATTGCCGGCAGAGCTTGAGCAATTCTGCCGGCGCTTGATCCCAGTGCGGCGCGCTGCGAATCAACAGCGGGATGTTCAGTGCGCCGAGGCTCTGGCTCAGTTCGCGCAGGTTGCGCAACCAGAAATCCACCTTGCACGGCGCATCGTCGTGGTCCAGCCACTGCTGCGGGCTCAACAGGTACACCGCCACGGTCGGGCCGCGCGCTGCGGCGGCTGCGAGCGCTGTGTTGTCATGTTGGCGCAAGTCGCTGCGCAGCCAGATCAGTTGCATGTGATTAAACCCACCATCAAATCAATCCACGCTCGAGCAGCGCCTGATGGGCTGCAAGCGGATCTTCAGCCAAGAACAGATTGGCAGCCTGGGCAGTGCGTGCGGACAACTCGGTGTGATGGATGTGCACCGCAGGTCCGGCGATCAAGGTCGGGCAATTGACGTTCGCCAGCAGTTTCGGCAACTGCGCCAGTTGCATGGCTTTGCTCGAATACAGCAGCACGCCACGGGCTTGCAGATGCTCGACGGTGAGTGCCAGTTCACCGGCCGGCAGCGGCCAGTCGAAGGCTTGCACCGGGCAGTCGGCACTGCTGATCAGCCATGCGCACAGCCACAGGTGCGGTTCCAGCGGCAGGTCGGAATGATTGATCAACAGCAGCGGCGCCGAATGCAGCTGGCGGTTGTTATGGTAGATGCGTGCACCGAATTTGCTGCGCAGCCAGGAATAGAAAAACGTCCGCTCCATCTGCGCGCCGAACTGGCCCTGCCAGCGCTGTTCGAGTTCGGCCAGCAGCGGCATCAGCAATTGCTCGCACAAGGTCCGGGGCGGGTACAGGGCGATGGCCTGATTGACGCTGTCATCCAGCGTGCGCTCATTCAGTGCGGTGACCGCCGAAAGCAACGTCTGTCGCAGACGCTGCCAGTCGTTCTCCACGGTCTCGGTGAAGGCCTGCGGGGCGTCGAGCAGTGGCTTGACCTGACTGACCGCCACCCCACGGTTCAGCCAGGTGAGAATAGCCATGATTCGCTGCACATGTTCAGCGCTATACAGTCGATGGCCCTTGGGCGTGCGCTGGGGCACCACCAGCCCGTAGCGACGTTCCCACGCACGCAGGGTGATGGCGTTGACGCCGGTTTGCCGCGCGACTTCGCGAATCGGCAACCAGCCCTCGTCGAGGGCTTTCTTGAAGTCGGCGCCGAGGTCTTCCCGGGCGCTGCTGTCGGTTTTATCGTTCATTAGATCGCATTTCGCAGACTGAGGTTTTCCGGATGCGGCTGCAGGTAAACCTGTTGCGCGATGTACGGGTCCGGATGGAGTCGAAAGTGGTGTTTAAGCAGCGTCAGGGGCACCACCAGCGGCACGATGCCCTGGCGGTACTGGCCGATGACCTGTTGCATTTCCTGTTTGTCTTCGGCACTCAGCGATTGTTTCAAATATCCGCTGAGGTGCAGCAGCACATTGCAATGGGTGCCGCGAGTGGCGCATTTCTTCAGCGCGGCCATCAGTTCGCTGAAGTAGCGCGGGCCGAGTTCGGCGGGATCGCTGTCGGCCATGTTGCCGAGCAGTTTGCCCAGGGTTTTGTATTGCAGCGGGTTGTGCGCCATCAGCTGGTACTTGTAGCGCGAGTGGAATTCGGTGAGCGCGCGGCGGCTGAGGCCCTGAGCGAGCACTTGTTGCCAGGCGCTGTAGGCGAGCACGCGGGTGATGAAGTTTTCCCGCAGCACCGGATCGTTGAGGCGCCCGGCTTCTTCGACCGGCAAGTCCGGGTGTCGGGCACAGAACGCCTGCGCGTAGATGCCACGTCCGCCGCCGTTCACCGGGGCACCGTTGGCGTGATAGACCTTGACCCGTTCCAGTCCGCAGGACGGCGACTGCTGCATGAAGATGTAGCCGCAAAGGTCCTGCAGCTCGCCGGCCATTTTCTCGCCGTACTCGGCCAGCGGCCTGGTGACGTTGATGGTCCGGTCGACGGTGCCGACGGCCTCGGGTTGCTCAGGGTCGCCCACCAGCCGGATCGGCTCGCGGGGAATGCCCATGCCGATGGCGACTTCCGGGCACAACGGGACGAAATCGAAATATTCCGCGAGGGTACGGCTGCACAGCCGCGATTCCTTGTGCCCACCGTTGTAGCGCACTTCTTCGCCCAACAGGCAGGCGCTGATGGCGATCTTCGGCTTGGACAGGGAAGCTGTAGACATGAGCACCTCGAATCTATACCTGTACAGAGAGTTATCTCTGTACAACTTTTCCTCAGCATAGAACGATGGATGTACAAGTCAAATGTTTTGTATAAGATTTTTCGTGCAGCGCTGAATCTGTGGGAGTGAGCCTGCTCGCGAAAGCGGTGGGTCAGTCAATGATTTCGTATCTGATACAGCTCTTTCGCGAGCAGGCTCACTCCTACAGTGGGAATTTATTTCCAGCCCAGTACCCAGTTTTCATTGTCCTGAAGCGTTCGCCAATCCATTCGCTCGCTACGCTGCGTCAGCACCGCCTGCAACTCGACCTCGAGTACCGTGCCTTCTTCATCGCGGATCAGTTCGGTGACCAGAAAATGCTTTTCGCGATTCTGCGGGTGGGCTGCTGTCCATTTCGACAGCAGCAGTTTGCGTGGATTGATCCGATTCATTGCAGGTGTTCGTGCAAGCGACGTGCAGCCTCCTGACCGCTGAGCCAGGCGCCTTCGACGCGCCCCGACAGACACCAGTCGCCACAGGCATACAAACCCAGATCGGCGTCGGCCAGGGTGGTCCATTCGTGGCCGGTCGCGGGGCGCGCGTAGAGCCAGCGGTGGGCGAGGCTGAA
Source organism: Pseudomonas sp. RIT-PI-o (assembly GCF_001297215.1). NCBI lineage: Bacteria > Pseudomonadati > Pseudomonadota > Gammaproteobacteria > Pseudomonadales > Pseudomonadaceae > Pseudomonas > Pseudomonas sp. RIT-PI-o. Next base: position 51,024 of record NZ_LHPA01000013.1, read on the forward strand.
GGTTGGCGCAGGCATGGCACTGTGCAGCAGTTCGGCGAAAGCGCCATGCAGATGCTCGATGACCGCTTCCTTGGACAGATCAATGTGCTGCCGGCTCCAAGCGCTGGTTGCATGCAGCACCCAGGTGTCGAGGGTGGTGTCGCGCCCGGGTTTGCTGCGGTTGCGCGCCAGCCAGTCGAGCGGACTGTCCTGCACGAAGCAGCCTTCGATCGGCGTATCGAGCGGGGTTTCGAAGGCGAGGGCGACGGCCCAGGTCGGCTCCATTTTCACCCCGGCAGCAACGCCGGCGAGTTTCGGCGCGGCGGCCAGCAGCGCGGTGGCTTGCGGTGCCGGCGTGGCGATCACCACATGGCTGAAGGGGCCGTGGGTACAGCCGTCGGCGTCTTGCAGATGCCAATGTTCTTCGCCGCGATAGACCTCGGTGATGCGGCAGGCAAACTGCACATCCAGACCATCGAGCAGGCCGCGGGTGATGGCGCTCATGCGCGGCGTACCGACCCAGCGGGTCTGCTCGTCCGGCGACATGTTCAGTTGCCCGCCCTGGAAGGTGTAGAGCTGCGGCGTCCACTCGGCGGCCCAGCCCTGGCTCTGCCAGCGCTGCACTTCGGTAACGAAACGCCGGTCACGCGCGGTGAAGTATTGAGCGCCCATGTCCAGCGAGCCAGCGTCGCTGCGCTTGCTCGACATGCGCCCGCCGCTGCCACGGCTTTTATCGAACAGTTGAACGGTATGCCCGGTCTCTGTCAGAGCCTGGGCGGCGGAGAGCCCGGCGATGCCGGTGCCAATGATTGCGATAGGTACAGTCATAGGGGCCTCGTTTACCTTTCTGTACAGACTACGCCGTCGATGAAACCTGTACAATTCTGTTTTTTGGTATAACTTCTAGCGTTCTCGTTCTGACAGCTTGGCCTATTGTTAAACCATAGAGCCTGCCCGATAGAAAAGATCCCTGCCTATAAAAATAGACTAGTGATCCGGGTTAAACGCCACGCGAGGAAGATGTCATGCACATATTGCTGACCGGCGGTACTGGTTTGATCGGACGTCACCTCTGCCGACACTGGCTGGAGCAGGGCCATCGCCTGACGGTATGGAGTCGCCGTGCGGAAAAGGTCGCGCAGATCTGCGGCCCGCAAGTGCGCGGGATTGCGCGGCTGGAGGACCTCGGCGAAGAGCCGCTGGACGCGATCGTCAATCTCGCTGGGGCGCCGATTGCCGATCGCCCCTGGACCCATCGTCGCAAGGCATTGCTCTGGAGCAGTCGCATCACACTGACAGAAACGCTGCTCGCGTGGCTGGAAACTCGTGCGCAGAAACCGTCGCTGCTGATTTCCGGCTCGGCGATCGGCTGGTACGGCGACGGTGGCGAGCGCGAATTGACTGAAGAGTCGCCGCCCGGCATCGACGACTTCGCCAGTCAGTTGTGCATCGCCTGGGAAGAAACCGCGCTGCGCGCCGAGAACCTCGGCATCCGCGTGGTGCTGGTGCGGACCGGTCTGGTGCTGTCGGCCGAGGGCGGCTTTTTGTCGCGGCTCTTGCTGCCGTTCAAGCTCGGGCTCGGCGGGCCTTTGGGCAATGGCCGGCAGTGGATGCCATGGATTCACATCGACGATCAAATCGCCCTGATTGATTTTCTTCTGCACCGCAATCAGGCCAGCGGTCCTTATAATGCCTGCGCGCCGAAACCTGTGCGCAACCGCGAATTTGCCAAGACCCTGGGCAGCGTATTGCACCGCCCGGTGTTCATGCCGATGCCGACCCTGGCGCTGAAAGTCATGCTCGGCGAGCTGTCACTGTTATTGCTCGGCGGCCAGCGCGCGACGCCGGCACGCTTGCTGGAAGCGGGATTCAGCTTCCGCTTTACGGATTTACGTGCGGCTCTGGATGATCTATCCAGCCGCCTCTGAAATAGGACGTTGCATGACCGATCACGCTTTGCTTCTGGTCAACCTGGGCTCTCCGGCCTCCACCTCGGTGGCCGATGTGCGCAGCTACCTCAATCAATTTCTGATGGACCCGTATGTGATTGATCTGCCGTGGCCGCTGCGGCGGCTGCTGGTGTCGCTGATCCTGATCAAGCGTCCCGAGCAATCGGCCCATGCCTATGCGTCGATCTGGTGGGAGGAGGGCTCGCCGCTGGTGGTGCTCAGCCGCCGCTTGCAGGAGCAGATGACCCGAACGTGGAAACATGGTCCGGTGGATCTGGCGATGCGTTATGGCGAGCCGTCGATCGAAACCTGTCTGCTGCGTCTGGTGAAGGCCGGACACCGGAAAATCACGCTGGCGCCGCTGTATCCGCAGTTCGCCGACAGCACCACGACCACGGTGATCGAAGAAGCCCGACGCGTGCTGCGCGAGAAGAAACTCGACGTGCAGCTGTCGATCCTGCAACCGTTCTACGATCAGCCGGAATACATCGAGGCACTGGCCGCCAGCGCGCGCCCACACCTGCAGCAGGATTACGACCATCTGCTGCTGAGTTTTCACGGCTTGCCTGAGCGGCATCTGAGCAAACTCGACCCAACAGGCAATCACTGCCTCAAGGGCGCCGATTGCTGCCAGACCGCCTCGGCGGCGGTATTGGCGACCTGTTATCGCGCGCAGTGTTTCCGCACCGCCGCCGCCTTCGCCAAAACCATGGGTCTGGCGGACGGCAAGTGGTCGGTGTCGTTTCAGTCCCGCCTGGGCCGGGCGAAATGGATCGAGCCGTACACCGAAGCGCGGCTGGATGAACTGGCGAAAAGCGGGGTGAAAAAGATTCTGGTGATGTGCCCGGCGTTCGTCGCCGATTGCATAGAGACGCTGGAAGAGATCGGCGATCGCGGCAAGGAACAATTCCGCGAAGCGGGGGGCGAGGAACTGGTGCTGGTGCCGTGCCTGAACGACGACGCGCAATGGGCCAAGGCTTTGGCGACGCTCTGCGAACGCGCGCCGCTGGCCCTTTAAAGCAAATCGCGAGCAGGCTCACTCCTACAGGTATTGCGTTGACCTTGTAGGAGTGAGCCTGCTCGCGATAGCTATCTGTCAGGCAGTAAAAATCTTCAGGCGTTAAATCAGCGGCTCATCCGCTTTCTTGTTCTTCCAGCCGTCATTACCCGGCAGGATCAGGTTCAGCGCAATCGCTACCACCGCGCACAGCGCGATGCCTTTGAGGCCGAAGTCGTCCGGGCCAGTGCCGGTGCCGACCAGTACACCGCCAATGCCGAACACCAGCGTCACCGAGACGATCACCAGGTTGCGCGCTTCGCCCAGGTCGATCTTGTGGCGGATCAGGGTGTTCATGCCCACCGCCGCAATCGAACCGAACAACAGGCACAGAATCCCGCCCATCACCGGCACCGGAATGCTTTGCAGCAGCGCGCCGAACTTGCCGATGAACGCCAGGGTGATGGCGAAGATCGCCGCCCAGGTCATGATTTTCGGGTTGTAGTTCTTGGTCAGCATCACTGCGCCGGTGACTTCGGCGTAAGTGGTGTTGGGCGGGCCACCGAACAGGCCGGCAGCGGTGGTCGCAATGCCGTCACCAAGCAGGGTGCGATGCAGGCCCGGCTTCTTCAGGTAATCGCGACCGGTCACGCTACCTACGGCAATTACACCGCCGATGTGCTCGATCGCCGGAGCCAGTGCCACCGGAACGATGAACAGAATCGCCTGCCAGTTGAACTCTGGCGCGGTGAAGTGCGGCAAGGCGAACCAGGGCGCGGCAGCAATTTTCGCCGTGTCGACCACGCCGAAATAGAACGACATGGCAAATCCCACCAACACGCCGGAAATGATCGGCACCAGACGAAAGATGCCCTTGCCGAACACTGCCACGATCAACGTGGTCAGCAGCGCCGGCATGGAAATCATCATCGCCGTCTGATAGTGGATCAGCTCGGTGCCGTCACCGGCCTTGCCCATCGCCATGTTCGCGGCAATCGGCGCCATGGCCAGGCCGATGGAAATGATCACCGGACCGATCACCACCGGTGGCAGCAACCGGTCAATGAAGCCGGTGCCTTTGATCTTCACGGCCAGGCCCAGGAAGGTGTAGACGAAACCGGCCGCCATCACTCCGCCCATGGTCGCGGCGAGGCCGAACTGGCCCTTGGCGAGGATGATCGGTGTGATGAAAGCGAAGCTCGACGCGAGGAACACCGGGACCTGACGCCCGGTGACGATCTGGAACAGGATCGTCCCCAGACCTGCGGTAAACAGTGCCACGTTCGGGTCCAGGCCCGTGATCAGTGGCATCAGCACCAAAGCGCCGAAAGCCACGAACAGCATCTGCGCGCCGGACAGCACCGTGCGCCAGAGCGGATCGTTGAACTCTTGCTGCATGGTTACGCGTCCTTCTGCTTGGTGCCGAAGATCTTGTCACCGGCGTCGCCAAGCCCAGGAATGATGTAGCCGTGCTCGTTCAAGCGCTCATCGATGGATGCGGTGTAAATGGTCACGTCCGGGTGCGCCTGTTCTACGGCGGCAATGCCTTCCGGCGCGGCGACCAGAACCATGGCGCGGATGTCACGGCAACCGGCCTTCTTCAGCAGGTCGATGGTGGCAACCATGGAACTGCCGGTGGCGAGCATCGGGTCGATGATCATCGCCAGACGTTCGTCGATTTCCGGTACCAGTTTTTCCAGATATGTGTGCGCTTGCAGGGTTTCTTCGTTGCGGGCCACGCCCACGGCGGAGACCTTGGCTCCCGGAATCAGGCTGAGCACGCCTTCGAGCATGCCGATGCCGGCACGCAGAATCGGCACGACGGTGATCTTCTTGCCGGCGATCTTCTCCACCGACACAGTGCCGCACCAGCCGGCAATGTCGTAGGATTCGAGCGGCAAATCTTTTGTAGCTTCATAGGTCAACAGGGCGCCGACTTCCTGAGCGAGCTCGCGGAAATTCTTGGTGCTGATGTCAGCGCGGCGCATCAGGCCGAGTTTATGACGGATCAGCGGATGGCGGATCTCGAGGATGGGCATGGGAAAGGCTCCGGCGGCGGGCAAAAAAACCGGCCTAGATTAATCTATCCGAGGGTGATGTCCTATAGGACATTCTGTACGTTAGTCCATAAGAGCTTGATTCGACCTCGCGGGATGCGTACCTTTGCCCGCTTTTCCAATTCCGCCAACCCCTGGAGAGCGCCATGTCCGCTGATCTCGAGCATATCCGTCAAATCATGCGAGAGGCTGACTGCCTGTACACCGAGTCTGAAGTCGAGGCGGCCATCGCTCGCGTCGGTGCACAAATCAACGAACAACTGGCTGACAGCAATCCGGTGGTGTTCTGCGTGATGAACGGCGGCCTGATCTTCTCCGGCAAACTGCTGACGCATCTGCAATTCCCGCTGGAAGCGTCCTACCTGCACGCGACCCGTTATCGCAACGAAACCAGCGGCGGCGACCTGTTCTGGAAAGCCAAGCCGGAAGTCTCGTTCATCGACCGCGACGTGCTGATCATCGACGACATCCTCGACGAAGGTCACACCCTGGGCGCGATCATCGACTTCTGCAAACACGCCGGCGCGCGCAAAGTGCACACCGCCGTGCTGATCGACAAGGATCACGACCGCAAAGCGCGTCCTGACCTGAAAGCCGATTTCGTCGGCCTGCCGTGCATCGACCGTTATATCTTCGGTTATGGCATGGACTACAAAGGCTACTGGCGCAATGCCAACGGGATTTACGCCGTTAAAGGCATGTAAGCAAGATCAAAAGATCGCAGCCTTCGGCAGCTCCTACATGGGATTGATGTACACCCTGTAGGAGCTGCGGAACGCTGCGATCTTTTGCTTTTAATCCCATGCTAGAGTGCCCGGCCCCGCCCTCCGGAGTCCGTCATGCGCCTCTTGATCCGCAGTCTCGCCGCCTCGTTGCTGATTCTCAGCCTGCCCCTGTCCGCCGCGCCGATGCACAGCCAGTTCCTGCCGCCGGACGATCTGACCCTGCGCGACGCCGAGCCTGAGCAGCAGCAACTGCTGCAGGTCAGCGAGTATTCAGTGGTGGTCGGTGCGCAGCGTCAGTCCAATCAGCAGCCGATTCCGGTCACTTCATCTTTGTTGATCCGCCTCAAAGGCAAGTCGCTGAACAAAGGCGCGAGCATTTCTCAGGTGCTGGTGAGTTTCGACGGCGAAAGCAAGAGCCTGAAAAAACCGGCCTACGACGAAAAAAGCAAAACCCTGACGCTGTTCTATCCGCTGGCGCAATACCGTGTGGTGATGGATCTGCTGCGCAACGACACGGTGTATGTGCAGTTCCTCAGTTATGCCAACGGCCATATCTGGGCGGATTTGCACACCGGTGCGATTCGTCCGCGTTGAGCCGGGCGGTCGGGCAGGGGTAAACTGCCCGCCCCGTGTCATGTCTGCGAGCTGGAGTCGGCAATGCGTAAAGATAAGAAACAAGTGATTGGTGACGAGATCGGCGATGAGCAGATCAAGCTGTTCCTCGATTTTGAACCGGTCGACGCCACTTCGCCGTCGCTGCACAAACTGATCAAGGCGTATCGTGGCCTGCGTATCGATGATTTCGAGCGTTTTCTGGGCTTCTTCGTCGCGGCCGGTTATGACGTTGATGGCAAGGACGAGCAGGGCCAGACTTTTGTTGATCACATCAAGGATCAGCGTAATGCCGCCGAGTACATCGAGTTGATCGAGAAGGCGCGCGGTTAAGGTCAAAAGACAAGATCAAAAGATCGCAGCCTTCGGCAGCTCCTACACGGGATTGATGTATACCCTGTAGGAGCTGCCGAAGGCTGCGATCTTTTGATTCTGGCAGGCAAAAAAAACGCCCCGAATGGGGCGTTTTTTTATGCAAGGAGATCAAGCAAAGCTTGGCGTCTCGCTGCTTTCCTCAACCAGTTCCAGGGCGATGTTGTTCTGCGTGTTGATCTTGCGATACAGCGCAGCATCGGTTTCCAGAACCTTTTCACGGGCCGGGAAGATTTCTGCCAGTTTAGCGGCCCACTCGCCGGACGCCTTGCCCGGGAAGCATTTCTCGATCAGCTCGAGCATGATCGAAACGGTCACCGACGCGCCTGGCGATGCGCCAAGCAGAGCGGCGAGGGAGCCGTCTTTCGCCGCGACCAGCTCGGTACCGAACTGCAGAATGCCACCCTTTTTCGGGTCCTTCTTGATGATCTGCACCCGTTGACCGGCCACTTCCAGGCGCCAGTCTTCGGCTTTCGCCTGCGGGTAGAAGCGGCGCAGGGATTCCAGGCGCTGCTCCATCGACTGCATCACTTCGCTGACCAGGTACTTGGTCAGGTCCATGTTGTTTTTTGCCACCGCCAGCATCGGCCCGATGTTGCCGGCGCGCACCGACATCGGCAGGTCCATGAAGGAGCCGTGCTTGAGGAACTTGGTGGTGAAACCGGCGTATGGCCCGAACAGCAGGGATTTCTTGCCGTCGACGACGCGGGTGTCGAGGTGCGGCACCGACATCGGTGGCGAACCCACGGCCGCCTGGCTGTAGACCTTGGCCTGGTGGTGCTTGACCACTTCCGGGTTATCGCAACGCAGCCACTGGCCACTGATCGGGAAACCGCCGAAGCCTTTGCTTTCTTCGATGCCCGAAGCCTGCAGCAGCGGCAGGGCCGCGCCACCGGCACCGAGGAAAACAAACTTTGCGTCGACTTCGCGGGTGTTGCCGTTGTTGACGTCCTTGATGCTGACGGTCCAGCCGGCGCCGTTACGCTTGAGCCCGGTCACGCGCTTGCAGTATTTGACTTGAGTGTCCGGGGCGCTGCTCAGGTGCTTGAGCAACTGATTGGTCAGGGCGCCGAAGTTGACGTCGGTGCCGTTCATCACGCGGGTCGCGGCGAGGACTTCGTCCGGCGAGCGGCCCGGCATCATCAGCGGCATCCACTCGGCCATCTTGCCTTTGTCTTCGGTGTACTCCATGTCGGCAAACGCGTGGTGCTTGCTCAGGACATTGAAGCGTTCCTTGAGGAACGACACACCGCTCTCGCCCTGAACGAAACTCAGGTGCGGCACCGGGCTGATGAAGGATTTGCACGAGCCGAACGTGCCTTTTTTGGTCAGGTACGACCAGAACTGCTTCGACACCTCGAACTGGGTGTTGATGTGCACGGCTTTCTTGATGTCGACGCTGCCGTCGGCGGCCTGTGGCGTGTAGTTCAGCTCGCACAGGCCGGCGTGGCCGGTACCGGCGTTGTTCCACGGATTGGAACTCTCGGCAGCACCGGAATCCATCAGCTCGACGACTTCCAGCTTGATCGCGGGGTCGAGCTCTTTGAGCAGCACGGCCAGGGTGGCACTCATGATGCCGGCCCCTACCAGAACTACGTCGACTGCTTCGTTATGCGCCATTTAACGCGTCTCCCAAATCTGCAGCACCAAATTGTCGGCATGGCTGCCAGGCGTTCCAGGGCAGGTCAGTGGGCCCGGGCTATCCGTGGTCAGGTTGGCCATGTCCGAATCTTCGCAATTTTTCGCAACTTCGACGGATGCGTGCGGCCTGGTTTCAAGCGTTCCATGAACGCATTTTCGCCCGGGGCTGGCAATTCGACTTATGGTCGAGACATCCGTTTTCGTGCAACCAAATCCGTAGCGGACAGGCTTCAGGCTCCGGTATTCGAGGTATACCCGGTCCTGTGTCGTTGGGCTGTTTCAGACGCTAATGGTGCATGTTCAGACGCAAAACTATTCATTTGCTCGCCACACTCTTGTGAAGTTGTGAAAACCCGTTTTTTTCACGCTCTTTTGAAGACGTGAACCTCAAAAAGGGCTGCCTTGGCCTGGCACCTGCCCGCAAGGGCAAAACAACGCGGTGGCCGAGCGAATGACAGCTCTGCAGATTCGCGAAAAGCGGGGTTTTGCCGGAAGAACAGGCAAGCGCGCCAACTTCACTCGATCTGTGTGGGCGGCTCTCTGTGGGCGATTTTGATGTCGATGCATGCGCATTGACGCTGTTGCGGGGCCCGATCAGGAGACGTCCTTATAATCGGGGGGAGATTGTAGCGAAGAAATGCGCGCAGTTGCTCGTGTTTAATGACTTTTATTAGGCATCCGGTCAGATGCTCAACTGCACCTGACCCCGTGCGCGCATTTGTCGCGGTACGACCCGCGCGCTGGCGGGCAATGGCTGGTGCAGCCAGGTCAGGCGGATTTCTTCGATTTCCACCCAGCCGTCTCCCATCGGTTGCAGGCTGCACTGCTTGAAGGCCTGGCAGTGGCCGTTGCGGTCGAGCAGGGCAAAGCTGCGATGCAGCGGGCGCGGGGCGAACAGCGAGATCAGATAACGCATGGCAGAGTTCCTTGAAGGAGGACTGCTGTGAAGCTTGCCGGTGGGCCGTGACGTCGCGGTGTATGGACGGTGAAGAATGTGTGACAGGAACCGCTTTCGGCGGGGTTTGTCAGACATTTCAGTATTCACTGTGCGGCGCTGGTTACGCGCAGTGGCCCACCGCTATACTGCCGGCCTGTTTGTGCCTGATTCTGGAGAGAAGAGCATGTTGCAACGCCTGTTGTTCGGTTTGATCACTGTCGCCGGTTTGACCCTGGCCGGCTGCGCCCACAGCCCGCAACAACTGAATCCGGAGCCGAAGCTGACCACGCAACTGCCAGCGGTCGGTCGCGGTCAGCCGGTCGTGGTGCGTGTGGTCGACGGTCGTCCGTCGCCAACCCTCGGCACTCGTGGCGGTCTGTACCCGGAAACCAGCGCCATCACCGTGCAGCGCGAGCAGATCCTGCCCAAGTTGCAGGCCCAGGCCGAAGCCGCCGTACGCCTGCTCGGCTTCACCCCGACCACCAGCGCACCCAATGCGCCGCAGTTGACCGTGACCCTGGCCGAGCTGAAATACCAGTCGCCGAAAGAAGGCATGTACGTGACCGAAGCGACCATCGGCGCGACCTTCCGCTCCGACGTGCAGAACGCCAACCGCCGTTACAGCGGTCGCTACGGTGCGTCGCTCGACCAGCGCTTCGGCATGGCGCCGAATCAGGAAACCAATACCAAACTGGTCAGCGATGTATTGAGCGATGCGCTGACCCGTCTGTTCAAGGACCCGACGGTGGGTCAGGTGCTCGCTGAGTAATTTTCGGCGGATGTGAAAAAGCCCGGGGCCAGTGATGGTTCCGGGCTTTTTTTTGGCTGCCAGGTCTGAGATTTGTGTCGTATGGGAAACCGATTCCCCTCACCCCAGCCCTCTCCCGAGGGAGAGGGAGCCGATCGCGTGTGGTTCAAAACCTGAGTTCGGCTCTGTATCTCAAGTCGGCGTATCTACCGCAAACACCTCGGTCAGTCCCCTCTCCCTCTGGGAGAGGGCTAGGGTGAGGGTGCTTTTGACGTTCAGGCAGCCTGGGAATAGAAATCGAGCACGCTTACGCCCGTGAGCAAATCGGTCTCAGGCAAATCCGCATGCTGATGCCCGCCCAGCGCGCAATACACCAGCCAATGGCGATCCTGGACATTGAAGGCAAGGCTGCCCACCAGACTTTGCTGGTCGTCGTATGGGGTGATGAGGTACAGGCGATCCTGGTTTTCCGCGTGCAGCATGTCGCATTCCATTCGGGTTTCGAGGCGCGCAGGGTGCAGCATCCACGTGACGATGCCATGACACAGGACAGCCATCGGTCGATTGTCAGGTTATTTGTCGCAAAGGCTGGGGCAGGGTGGGCCGGTTTGGGTAGAATCCGCGCCGCGGTCGTCGGTCTGGCGTCTGCCACACCGGTTAAGTTCGAGGTCTGTGATGTCGCTGCACTTGATGACGCTGTTTACCGCCCATCCCGCCAAGTTGATCAATCTGCTGGCCTTGCTGCTGGCGTTTCCGGGCAGTTGGCTGCTGCACGCGACCCGCCGCCGTGAGCAACGTGCCCAGGCCAGTCTCGCCGCCCAGCGCCAGGCGCAGCCGAATGCCGAGCCGATGCTCGATTGGGCAACGTTGCGCATGAACCGGTTTTTCTATCGTTTTGGTTTTGCTTGCCTGGGGCTGGCACTGCTGGTGTCCTGGATCAGCACCCGCTTCTGAAAGCAAAAGATCGCAGCCTTCGGCAGCTCCTACACAGATATCTGTAGGAGCTGCCGCAGGCTGCGATCTTTTGATCTTGCTCTGAAAAATTACAGCGGCAACCCAGCCTTGACCCGATACTGATTGCGCACCGGCGTCGCGTATTGCAGCACCAGATACGGGCGATGCTCAGCGGGGCAGGCGTCCAGTCGGCTCTGCCATTCATCCTGCGCCTTGGCCAGTTCGTCGGCCGGGAACACCTCTGCCGCCTTCGGCACGTTCAATTGCGGATCGGCATCCGCCCACTGCGCGTACGCCAGGTAATGCACCGGGAACAACCGGTAGCCGCCGAGAATCTGCTTGTCCATCTCGATCGCCAATTGCTTGGTGTCCTCGAACACCTCGGTGATCGGCGCGGCAAAATTCACGTGCACCCGGCCCTTGTAGCCGGTGATGCCCTTGGCAATGCTCACGTCATCCTCGCCCGGCGCCTTGGCGTAGGTGCCGGTGGTGGCGCGGATGTACAGCTCGCGGGCCTTGGCCTGGTCGCACGGGTCGTATTCATAGCTGATCGACACCGGGGTCACGTTCAGCGATCGGATCACTTCGCCGAACGGCTCGTCCTTGCGGCTCATGTGGAACATCTTGAGGATCGCCGACTCGGTGCGGTCGTCGCCATCCTTGGCCCGACCTTCAGCCTGAGCAATCCAGATCGACGCGCAATCGTTGCGGATCGAGTGGTTGATGTAGGCCGACAGCAGTTGATACGCCGCCATTTTCTCGCGACGGCCGGTGATCGAGCGGTGGACGATGAAGCTCTTGTTCAGGCGCATCAGGTCGCTGACGAATGGCTTCTGCAGCAGATTGTCGCCAATCGCGATTCGCGGTGTCGGCAGGCCGGCGTGATACACGGCGTAGTTGACGAAGGCCGGGTCCATGACGATGTCGCGGTGGTTGGCGATGAACAGGTAGGCGCTGCCGGACTTGAACTGCTCGACACCGGTGTAGGTCACGCCGTCGGTGGCGCGCTCGATGGTGTGGTCGACGTAGAACTCGACTTTGTCCTGTAAGGTAGCCACGGAATTCACGTCGGCAAACTCACGACGCAGCCGATGGGCTATAAGAGGTTTGAGCATCCAGCCGAAGGCACCGGCAAAACGCGGGAAGCGGAAGTGGGTGAGGATATCTAGAAACGCCTTGTCGCCGAGCAGCCTTGCCAGTACCGCAGGTACTTCGCTGTCGTCGTAAGGTCGGATGGCATCGAATTCGCCCATCATGCTCTCTTGTTGGAAACGGCTAGGGTAAGTAAAGGTTTTGATCGAAAACCCGCGGGGCACGGTCTGAAAAGTAGTCAGACAAAAATAGCCCTGCAAATAGACCGGCGATTATACGCACAAGTCACTTGGGAGACCGCGATGCTGGAAGCCGCTGAGTATGAATGTCCGTATTGTGGGGAAGTGGTTGAAACATCCGTGGACCTGTCCGGTGGCGATCAGACTTACATTGAGGACTGTCAGGTGTGCTGCCGGCCGATCACCTTTGTTCTGCAGGTGCACGGTGAAGACTGGTTTCTCGAAGTCTTCAGCGAAAACGAGTGAGGGCCGCGTATGCAGCGCATCTACGAACCGGCAAACCTGATGGAAGGCGAGATGCTCAAGGGCATGCTCGCCAATGAAGGAATCGAGGCGCACCTGATCGGCCGTGATCTGGTGGGCGGTACGGGGGAACTGCCGATCTTCGGCCTGCTCGGGTTGTCGGTGGACAACGATCAGGCCGAATACGCCCGTGAACTGATCACCGCGTACAATGCCGCGCTGCCGCTGCCCGGCGACGAACCGGAGAGCTTCCCCGGGACGCTGGTCTGTTAGGCTGACGTTCGTTTGATCAAGAGTCGTGTTGCCCCATGTGTGGACGTTATGCCCTGTTTCGCTGGAACCGCGACTTCGCGGCCCTGCCAGGTTTTCCCGCCGATCAGCAGGCGCAGTGGAACATTTCCCCCAATGATTCGGTGTTGATGCTGCGTGCCGACGAAGACGGCCAGCGCACATTGGCCCGTGCGCGCTGGGGCCTGACGCCGCCGTGGCTGACCGATCTGTCGAAAACCCCGGCCCATGCCCGCGCTGAAACCGTCGCAGAACAGCCGATGTTTCGCGAGGCCTTGCGTCTGCGGCGCTGCCTGCTGCCGGCCAACGGCTTTTACGAATGGCGCGGCACCCAGCGCAAGCGCCCGTATTGGCTGACGCCGGGGGAGGGCTCATCGCTGTTTTTCGCGGCGATCTGGGAGGCGTATCCGGTGCAGGAGCAGGTCTGGCTGAGCACGGCGGTGATCACTCAGTCGGCGGCGAGTCAGCGGCGGCCGTTGATTCTTGATGAGGCCGGGCAAGCTGCCTGGCTGGATCCCGCAACGCCGCTGCATGTGTTGCAGGGTTTGCTCGCCAGCGAGCCGGCGGCGCTGCGCGAGCGGGTGCTGGCGAATCTGGTGAATGATCCAAAATTGAATGGGCCGGAGTGCCTGACCCCGGCTTAAGGCATTTAGATCAAAAGCCCCTCACCCCAGCCCTCTCCCGGAGGGAGAGGGGGCCGACCGAGGTGTCTCGCGTCAGACATCGACCTGAAAGAACCAGTCGATTATGGATTCAGCGAGGACCTGCGGGTCGACGGACTTTTGAAACATCCCCCAATCGGTCCCCTCTCCCTCCGGGAGAGGGCTAGGGTGGGGGGCTCTTGATTTTTCAGACTTTGAACTGATTGATCAACCGCCGCTGCTGTTCCGCCAGTTTGGTCAACCCGGCGCTCGCCGAACTCGACTCATCCGCACCGCCGGCCACTTCATTCGCCACCTGACCGATATTGATCACGTTGCGGTTGATGTCATCGGCAACCGCGCTCTGCTCCTCGGCGGCGCTGGCAATCTGCGTGTTCATGTCGTTGATCACCGACACCGCCTGGGTAATCGTCTCCAGCGCCTCGGCCGCTTTCGCCGCGTGCTGTACGCTCTCGTCGGTGCGGCTCTGGCTGTCTTCCATAACGCGCACCACATCGCGAGTGCCTTGCTGCAATTGCTGGATCATCGCCTGGATTTCTTCGGTGGCTTTCTGGGTTTTCTGCGCCAGATTGCGCACTTCGTCGGCGACCACGGCAAAACCGCGGCCCTGCTCGCCGGCCCGCGCGGCCTCGATCGCCGCGTTCAGAGCCAGCAGGTTGGTCTGTTCAGCGATCCCGCGAATGGCGGTGAGGATGGCGTTGATGTTTTCGCTGTCCTTGGCCAGCGTCTGCACCACGTCGACAGCCTTGCCGATTTCCACCGCCAGTACGCCGATCGAATTGGAGGTGTCGCGGACGATCTGCATGCCCTGGCTGGCGGCTTGATCGGCGTGGCTCGCTGCTTGTGCCGCCTGCGTGGCGTTGCGCGCGACATCTTGGGCGGTGGCGGTCATTTCCTGCACGGCGGTCGCCACCTGATCGATCTCGGCCATTTGTTTCTGCACGCCGATGTTGGTGCGGATGGCGATGTCGGCGGTGTGTTCCGAGGAATCGCTGACGCTCTGCACCGAGGTCACCACTTGCGTAATCATCGCCTGCAACTTGCCGAGGAAGGTGTTGAAGCCTTTGGCAATCGAACCCAGTTCATCGCTGCGGTCACTGCTCAAACGCCGGGTCAGATCGCCTTCGCCCTGAGCGATGTCATCGAGCATGGCGACCATTTGCTTGAGTGGCCGGGCAATGCCGTGGCCCACCAGCCAGATCACCAGCAGGCCGATGCCGGCGATGATCAGGCCGACCATGGCCATGCCGAAGGTGTCGGATTTGCGCTGGGCATCAAGGTCGCCCTGCAGGGCCTGCAGATCGGCCATTACCGCGTTGAGCGGCAATTGCAGCATCAGCGTCCAGCGCGCGTCGGTCTGGCCGATGCCGAATGGCAGGTACAGCTCGATGCGGCCCTTGGCCTGATTGACCGAATAGGTCACCTCGTCGCGTTTCAGGTTGGCGAGGTTGCTGGTTTGTTCGGCGTCGAGGATGTCGCTGACCTTTTCGCCGAATTTGCTCGAATCCTTGGTGTAGGCAACGATCCGACCATTGCCGCCGACCAGGGCCATTTCCCCGGCGCCGCTATAGAGTTTCTGGTTGGCGGCAAGGAGCATGTCCTGAATGAAGTTCACCGACAGGTCGGCGCCGACGATGCCCTGGAACGCGCCGTTGACCATGATCGGTTCGATGAACGAGGCGAGCATGACGATTTTGTCGCCGACCTTATACGGTGCAGGGTCGATCACGCAGGGTTTCTTCGTCTCTTTTGAGCAGAGGTAGTACTCGCTGGCGCGCACGCCCGTGGACAGGGTTTTCTGATCGTCGACATCGGCCAGTTTGTCCACGCCCAGGCTGCCATCGGTATTGCGGAACCACCACGGCAGGAAGCGCCCGTTGGCCGGATCGATGCCGACCACGGCGCTGCCGACGTAGGCCGCGTCATTGTGGTCCAGTGCGTTTTTTTCCCAGCCGATGTAGGTGCCGAGAATCTTCGGATTCTTTTCGACGTTTTCCTTGATCAGACTGATCAATTGTTCGCGGCTGAGGCTCAGGCGCGGCTGGCCATCGGTGCCGTTTGTGCCGAGCAGGGCGTTGACGCGAACCAGGCCGCCGGCGATCAGCAGCGGCGCTTCGAGTTCACGCTGGATCTGGCTGACCTGAGTCTGGGCCAACGAGGTCAGGCGCTGCTCGATCACTTGCTCGAACTGCGCCTGGGTGCGCTGTTGCACCATTTCTTGAGTGCGAGCGCCGGAGAACAGTGCATACAGCACCAGCGCCGCGACCACGCTGAGAACGATGGCGCCGGCCAGGGCGGCGACGGAAAACTGGATCGACTTGAACTTCATGGGAGCTCCGCACGCAAGAGGACAATCTGCGAGGGATTTATCGGCGGCGCGTGCAGGGCCATGAGAGACGTTGGTCGGAATCGCCGCGCGATGTCGTGGATGGATCGGTGCACGGCGGATTCAATGTGCGTTGAGGAATTTCCACCGCGTCTTGCGGCCATAGGTGAATGTACGCGCAATGCGTCCGGTGTATCTGGCGCCGATACCATTAGCCGCCTAGGATACGCCTCAGGTTTTCAGGGAGTTTTTGAATGAACAAGACATTGGTTACAAGTGCACTGAGCGCAGCGCTGTTGCTGGCCGGTTGTCAGTCGGTCAACACCACCAGCGGCGGTGCCGTCGGCGTAGAGCGCAAGCAGTACATGTTCAGCATGCTGTCCTCGCAAGAGGTCGACCAGATGTACGCGCAGTCGTATCAGAAGACCGTCGGCGAGGCGTCAAGCAAAGGTGTGCTGGACAAGACCAGCCCGGAAGCCAAGCGCGTGCAGACCATCGCCAACCGGCTGATCGCCCAGGCACCGACCTTCCGCCCGGACGCGGCGCAGTGGCAGTGGGAAGTCAATCTGATCAAGAGCGATGAGCTCAACGCCAACTGCGGTCCCGGCGGCAAGATCATTTTCTACACCGGGCTGATCGACAGCCTGAAACTCACCGACGACGAAATTGCCGCGGTCATGGGCCATGAGATCGCCCACGCCCTGCGCGAGCACGGTCGTGAAGCGATGTCCAAGGCTTATGGCATGGAGATGGCGAAGCAGGGCGCTGGTGCGTTGTTCGGGCTGGGTCAGGACAGCCTGGCGCTGGCCGACACCGTGGCCAACTACGGCATGACCTTGCCCAACAGCCGCGCCAACGAAAACGAAGCCGACCTGATCGGCCTGGAACTGGCTGCCCGCGCCGGCTACAACCCGAACGCGGCGATTACCCTGTGGGACAAGATGAGCAAGGCTTCCGAGGGCGCGCCACCGGAATTCATGAGCACTCACCCGGCATCGAGCAGTCGCATTGCGGCATTGCAGGCAGCCATTCCGAAAGTGATGCCGCTGTACGAAAAAGCCCCGAAATCCTGAGATTGACGGGGCCATTGTGGCGAGGGAGCTTGCTCCCGCTCGGCTGCGCAGCAGTCGTAAATGCAGCCAACGCGGTGACATTGTTACACCGCGATTGCAGCGTTTGGGGCCGCTTCGCAGCCCAGCGGGAGCAAGCTCCCTCGCCACAGTTCATTCCAGATCAGGAGTAGGGTTAAACCCAGCCACTACTCTGCATGGCCTTGTACACCGCAACAATCGCCAGAATCATGAACGCCGAAGCCGCGAGGCGGCGGATCAGGGTCAGTGGCAGTTTGTCCGCGGCGAAATTACCCGCCAGTACCACCGGCACGTTGGCAATCAACATGCCCACGGTGGTGCCGATGATCACTAGCCACAGTTCCGGGTATTGCGCGGCGAGCATCACGGTGGCGATCTGGGTCTTGTCGCCGATCTCGGCGAGGAAGAACGCAATCAGGGTCGTCAGGAACGGCCCGAACTTGCGCGCCGTGCTGGCTTCGTCGTCATCCATCTTGTCCGGGACCAGAGTCCACAGTGCTGTGGCCGCGAAGCTGGCGGCGAGGATCCAGTGCAGCACGGCGTCGGAGAAGAAACTGCCGAACCAGGCACCTACCGCACCGGCTGCTGCGTGGTTGGCCAGGGTCGCGGCGACAATCCCGGCAATGATCGGCCAGGGTTTGCGGAAGCGAGCGGCGAGAATCAGCGCGAGCAGTTGCGTCTTGTCGCCGATTTCGGCCAAGGCAACGATAGCGGTGGGAACGAGTAACGAGTCCAGCATCAGGAATTTCCTAAGGGGCGGGTCGACACGGCTATGACACGTACAGCCTTCCCGCCCCGGGTAAGGTGTGCGTGTCATAGGTCTTGTCAAACCCTGCGATCCGTCTGCTGCGGACGCTTGGGTCGCATACGCCATGATCTGAGGATCAAGTATGTTGACGTATGCCGGACGAGCTTGGCGCTCGTGGGAGACTACTCCCCTAGGACGGAGCGGATTCTGCCTAGGCAAATCCGATAGGGCAAGCACAAATTTTCAACCGCGCTTGGCCCGGTAAATGCGGAAACCATTGCCTTCAGCCTTGATCGCACACACGCCCAAGTGCTCCTCGATCAGCGGCTGATACTTGAGGAAACTGTTGGCCACGAGGCGCAGTTCGCCACCGTTTTTCAGATGTTTGGCCGCTTTTCGCAGCAGATTCTCTGTGGCGAAATAATCGGTGTGCACGCCGACATGGAACGGCGGGTTGCTCAGAATTGCGTTCAAACCCATCGGTGCGGCGTCGATGCCATCACCGGTCAGGACGTCCGCCTCAAGGCCGTTGGCGGCCAGGGTCAGACGGCTGCTGGCGGCGGCGAACGCGTCGACATCGAGCAAGGTCACCTGATTGTGCGGATAGCGACGTTTCACCGCAGCCCCGAGCACGCCGGCGCCGCAACCGAAATCCAGCAGATGGCCGCTCGGCAGTTTGTCCAGATGTTCCAGCAGCAGGGCGCTGCCGCGATCCAGTCGACCGTGGCTGAACACGCCCGGCAGGCTGATGACCTTCAACGGCCCTTCGGCCAACGGCAGTTCGTAAGTCTGCGCCAGGCTTTCGAGGGATTTCGCTTCGGGCGCATTGGCCACGGTGACTTGCCAGAGCTGGCAGTGACGGGCGCTGTCGAGTTTGCGCGGCTTGCCGAACGGATTGAGCTGCTTGGACGCGCCTTCGATGCCGCTGCGTTTTTCCCCGACCAGAAACACCTCGCGCCCGGCCAGACGCGACGCCACGGCGTTGAGGATGTAATCGGTCAGGTCCTTGGACTTGGGCAGGAACACCACGGCGCTGTCGAATTCGCGCTCCGGGACATTCACGCCGAACTGGCTACGGCCTTCGAAACGTGCGTCCAGCGCGGCTTGATCGCCAGCGTGCCAGCACCAGCCGAACGCGTTGGGCAGACGCCCGAGCAAGTCGTCGGCAGGCAAGCCCGCCAACAACAGCGAACCCTGGAATAACTCGGCCTGACGAAGCAGTACTTCACTGCGCGGATCCATAACTGCTCCTTGAAAAAAAGTGCCGCAGTTTATCAACTGACGACCCGCAGCGCCTCACCGCTGAAAAACGCTTCGGCGTTTTCGCTCAGTTGGCTGACGATACGCTGGCGTGCCTCGCGACTGCCCCAGGCGTTGTGCGGGGTGACGATCAGGCGCGGAATATCGCCGGCGAGCAGCGGATTGCCCTGGGTCGGGGGCTCGACACTCAACACATCGGTGGCAGCACCGCCGAGGTGACCGCTGCGCAAAGCATCGGCCAGCGCCTGCTCATCGATCAGGCCGCCACGAGCGGTATTGACCACAAATGCGCCGGGCTTCATCGAGGCCAGCTCACGGGCGCCGATGAAATGCCGGGTATCCTCGTTGAGCGGGCAGTGCAGGGTCAGGGCGTCGATCTGCGGCAGCAGTTGCTCCAGTGGCAAACGATCCGGCCGCGCCGGGCGCCCGGGAATCTGCCCGAGCAACACGCGCATGCCGAACGCTTCGGCCAACCGCGCCACGGCGCCACCGAGTTCGCCATGCCCAAGCAGGCCGAGGGTTTTGCCTTGCAGTTCGACGATCGGGTAGTCGAGCAGGCAGAACTGTTTCGCCTGTTGCCAGCGGCCTTCGCCCACAGCTTTCTGATAGTCGGCCAGGCGCGTGGCGAGGTTGAGCAACAGCATGATCGTGTGTTGCGCCACCGACGGGGTGCCGTATGCCTGGCAATTGCACACGGTGATGCCGTGAGCGCGAGCGGCGGTGAGGTCGACGTTGTTGGTGCCGGTGGCGCTGATCAGGATCAGTTTCAGTTGCGGATTGGCAGTCATCGCCGCCGCATCGATCACGACTTTGTTGGTGATCGCCACGCTGGCGCCTTGCAGGCGTTCGCTGACCTGTTCCGGCGAAGTCTGGGCGAACAGATGCAGATCACTGAAGCATTCACGCAACGGACCGAGGTCCAGATCGCCGAGGTCCAGCGAAGGGTGATCCAGGAATACCGCGCGGCGCGTGTTCGTCATCAACTGTACCTTTTGTGCTGTGAGCGGAGGGCGTACTCTGCCGAGCCTACCAGATGAAACAATTGGTTACTCGACAGCATGAGCCGCTGTAATACCTGTGGCGAGGGGGCTTGCTCCCGCTGGCCTGCGAAGCAGACCCAAGCCTAATGAGGTTGTCTCAGCACTATCCGGTGTACCAGTTTTACGACTGCTGCGCAGCCGAGCGGGAGCAAGCTCCCTCGCCACAAATGGGTGGTGACTGCCGATTGGATGTTTACCCCTGAAAAATAGGAGCCCCCATGTACTGGACCGAGTTCTTGACCGTTGCCCTGATCCATCTGCTCGCCGTGGCCAGCCCCGGACCGGACTTTGCCGTGGTGGTGCGCGAGAGCGTCACCCATGGGCGTCGCGCCGGCACCTGGACCGCGCTGGGCGTGGGCTCGGCGATTTTCCTGCATGTCGGCTATTCGTTGCTTGGCATCGGTCTGATCGTGTCGCAATCGATCGTGCTGTTCAACGCGCTGAAGTGGGCGGCAGCGGCTTACTTGCTGTACATCGGATTCAAGGCCTTGCGCGCGCAACCGGCGAAAACCGTCACCGATGACTTGCACAAGGAAGCCGGCGTGCGTACCGCGCGAGGTGCGTTCACCTCGGGCTTCGTCACTAACGGCCTGAATCCGAAAGCCACGCTGTTTTTCCTCTCGCTGTTCACCGTGGTGATCAACCCGCACACGCCGCTGGCCGTGCAGGCCGGTTACGGCGTGTACCTGGCGGTGGCGACGGCGATCTGGTTCTGTCTGGTGGCGATGCTGTTCAGCCAACACCGCGTGCGCGCCGGCTTCGCCCGCATGGGCCACTGGTTCGACCGCACCATGGGCGCGGTTCTGATCGCGCTCGGCGTGAAAATCGCGTTTACCGAGATGCACTGAGAACTGGAACACATTAATCCCTGTGGGAGCGAGCCTGCTCGCGAAAGCGCTAGTCCAGCCACCAAAGATGTCGACTGACCCGACGCCTTCGCGAGCAGGCTCGCTCCGACAAGTAGTGTTTTCTTCCGGATCAGCCCGAAATGCTGGCGCAAAGCTAGCATTTGCGCGGTTCTGCAAATCATTCCTTTGGCTGATTTGACTGTCTTGCAGGCGCACTAGAGTACGAATCTCTCCGCCAACACCGTGCAGTCAGAAAAGGGATTCTTATGTTGCAGACTCGGGTCATTCCGCCGGCCGATGGGGCCTACCAGTATCCATTGCTGATCAAACGGCTGCTGATGTCTGGCGCCCGTTACGAGAAAACCCGCGAAATCATCTACCGTGACCAGTTGCGCTACAGCTATCCGACCCTGATCGAACGTGTTGCGCGGCTGGCCAATGTGCTCACCGCTGCTGGCGTGAAGGCCGGCGACACGGTGGCGGTGATGGACTGGGACAGCCATCGTTACCTGGAATGCATGTTCGCCATTCCGATGATCGGCGCGGTGATCCACACCATCAACGTGCGACTGTCACCGGAGCAGATCCTCTACACCATGAATCACGCCGAGGACCGCTTCGTGCTGGTCAACAGCGAGTTCGTCGGGCTCTACCAGGCCATCGCGCCGCAGCTGACCACGGTCGAGAAAACCCTGCTGCTGACCGATCTCCCGGAGAAAACTGCAGAGCTGCCCAACCTCGTTGGCGAATATGAGCAACTGCTGGCCGCTGCAAGTGCGCAATACGATTTCCAGGACTTCGACGAAAACTCGGTCGCCACCACGTTCTACACCACCGGCACGACGGGCAACCCGAAAGGCGTGTACTTCACCCATCGGCAACTGGTGCTGCACACCATCGGCGTGGCGACTATCATGGGGTCGATCGACAGCGTGCGCCTGCTCGGCACCAACGATGTGTACATGCCGATCACGCCAATGTTCCACGTCCACGCCTGGGGATTGCCCTACGTGGCGACCATGCTCGGGCTCAAGCAGGTCTATCCCGGGCGTTACGATCCGGAATATCTGGTGGAGTTGTGGCGCAAGGAGAAGGTGACTTTTTCCCACTGCGTGCCGACGATCCTGCAGATGCTGCTCAACGCCAAAGCCGCGCAGGATGCCGACTTCGGCGGCTGGAAGATCGTCATCGGCGGCAGCGCGCTCAATCGCAGCCTGTATGAAAACGCCAAGGCGCGCGGCATTCAGCTGACGGCCGCGTACGGTATGTCGGAAACCGGGCCGCTGGTGTCCTGCGCGCACCTCAACGATGAATTGATGGCCGGGACTGAAGACGAGCGCACCACTTACCGGATCAAGGCCGGTGTGCCGGGGCCATTGGTCGAAGCGGCGATTGTCGACGGCGAGGGCAACTTCCTTCCGGCCGACGGCGAAACCCAGGGCGAACTGGTGCTGCGCGCGCCATGGCTGACCGAAGGCTACTTCAATGAACCGCAGAAGGGCGCCGAGCTCTGGGCCGGCGGCTGGCTGCACACCGGCGACGTCGCCACGCTGGACAGCATGGGCGTGATCGACATTCGTGACCGCATCAAGGACGTGATCAAGACCGGCGGCGAGTGGATCTCCTCCCTCGACCTCGAAGACCTGATCAGTCGGCATGCGGCGGTACGCGAAGTAGCAGTGGTGGGCATTGCCGACCCGCAGTGGGGCGAGCGTCCGTTTGCCTTGCTGGTAGTGCGCGAAGGGCAGGTGATCGGCGCGCGTGAGCTCAAGGAACACCTCAAGCCGTTCGTCGAGCTGGGGCATCTGAGCAAGTGGGCGATCCCCAGCCAGATCGCCCTTGTTACCGAAATTCCCAAGACCAGTGTCGGCAAGCTCGACAAGAAGCGTATCCGCCTCGACATCACCGAGTGGCAGGCCAATAACAGCACCTTCCTTTCGACACTTTGAGTGCCTGCTGGCGCGCCGAAACCGGCGCGCCAGACCCACCAAGCAAGCGCTTGGCTTGTGAAATCGAAAAAATCAGCCATCCTTGCCGTGCCGACTTGTGTCGGACTGGCGAAAGGACTGTTCCAGAGTGGTTGGCGGCTGCAAATCACACTTTAGAGGGATCAAGCACTACCACCCGCTGGCTATAGTCCGCTCAAGGACTTTTTGAAAACGGAGCACACGCACTGATCGGGGCGAGCAACTCTGGAACGATTTCGGGCAGCCCTGGCGCCCGGTCCTCCACAGCGTTTTTAAAAGTACTCACTGCCATAACAATAATGCACATGGAGTAGCGTCGATGACCTCAGCAAACCAGTTCTGGCGCCGGGCGAAACTGCCTCTGGCGGTCAGTCTTGCCTCCTCGCTCGCCGGGCCTGCATTCGGCGTCAGTTTCAACGTCGGTGAAATCGAAGGGCAGTTCGACTCGTCCCTGTCGATCGGTGCCAGTTGGTCCACGCAGAGCCCGAACAAGAACCTCATCGGCGTCAACAATGGCGGCCATGGCCTGTCGCAGACTTCCGATGACGGTCACGCCAACTTCAAGAGCGGCGAAACCTTCTCGAAGATCTTCAAGGGCATCCATGACCTTGAACTGAAATACGGCGACACCGGCGTGTTCGTCCGTGGCAAATACTGGTACGACTTCGAACTGAAGGACGAAAGCCGCCAGTTCAAGGACATCAGCGACAGCAACCGCAAAGAGGGCGCCAAGTCCTCGGGCGGGCAGATCCTCGACGCCTTCGTCTACCACAACTACGCGATTGCCGATCAGCCGGGTTCCGTGCGTCTGGGCAAGCAAGTGGTGAGCTGGGGTGAAAGTACCTTCATCGGCGGCGGCATCAACTCGATCAACCCGATCGACGTCTCCGCGTTCCGTCGTCCGGGCGCCGAGATCAAGGAAGGCCTGATCCCGGTCAACATGTTCTACGTGTCCCAGAGCCTCACCGATAACCTCTCGGCCGAAGCGTTCTATCAACTGGAATGGGACCAGACCGTCGTCGACAACTGCGGCACCTTCTTCTCCCAGCCGGACATCGTTGCCGACGGTTGCGACAGCAATCTGCGCGTGCTGAACAAGCGTTCGCAGATTCCGGCCATCGCCCTCGGGCCGTTGGCGGGCGCAGGCGTGGATGTCAACGAAGAAGGCGTACTGGTGCGCCGTGGGCCGGACCGTGATGCCCGCGACAGCGGCCAGTGGGGCGCGTCCCTCAAATACATGTTCGAGCCACTCGATACCGAGTTCGGCGCCTACTTCATGAACTACCACAGCCGTGCGCCGATCTTCAGCGCCACCGGTGCGCCGCAGTCGGTGTACAACACCGCCGCCGCGCTGCCGGGGCCGTTCGCCGCGCTCGCACCGCTGCTGGTTGCGGGCAACTCCAATTACTTCATCGAATACCCGGAAGACATTCGTCTCTACGGCCTGAGCTTCTCCACCACCCTGCCTACCGGTACGGCGTGGAGCGGTGAGATCAGCTATCGTCCGAACGCGCCGGTGCAACTGAACTCCACCGACATCCTGTTTGCCGGCGTGCGTCCACTGGGCGGCGCGCTGACCAACGCTTCGCTGCTCACTGGCGTACCGGGTCAGGACCTGCACGGCTATGAGCGCAAGGAAATCACCCAGATCCAGACGACCTTCACGCACTTCTTCGATCAGGTCATGGGCGCCAGCCGTCTGACCCTCGTCGGTGAAGTGGGCGCGACTTACGTCGGCGGGCTGGAAAGCCGTTCCGACATGCGTTATGGCCGCGATCCGGTCTACGGCCCGGGCGAATTGCCGGCCACTGGCACCACCAATACCTGCGCCAACATCCTCAACGCCAGCACCATCAACGGCGCCGGCCCGGGTTCACCGCAGAACAACCGCAGCCGCAATTGCGACAACGACGGTTTCACCACCTCGATGTCCTGGGGCTACCGTGGTCGTGCCATCTGGGAATACAACGACGTGTTCGCCGGCGTAAACCTCAAGCCGAACGTGGCCTGGTCCCACGACGTCAGCGGTTACTCGCCAGGCCCTGGCGGCAACTTCGAAGAAGGTCGCAAAGCGGTCAGCCTGGGCGTCGATGCCGAATACCAGAACACCTACACCGCGAGCCTGGCCTACACCAATTTCTTCGACGGCAAGTACACCACCGTGGATGACCGCGACTTCGTGGCGCTCAGCTTCGGCGTGAACTTCTAAGCACTGCATTTCAGGACGAACGAATTTATGAAAATAACAAAGAGTCTGTTCCACGCCGGTGTTCTGGGCCTGTCGCTGCTGGCGACCGGCGTCATGGCGGCGGTGCCTGCTGCCGAAGCGGATAAACTGGGCAAGAGCCTGACGCCGATGGGCGCGGAGATGGCCGGTAACGCCGACGGGTCGATCCCGGCCTGGAAACCGCTGCCGAAAAATGCCGGCAGCGTCGACAGCAAAGGCTTCCTGTCCAACCCTTACGCCAGTGAGCAGCCGCTGTTCACCATCACTGCCAAGGACGTCGACAAGTACAAGGACAAGCTTGCCCCGGGCCAGTACGCGATGTTCAAGCGCTACCCGGAAACCTTCAAGATGCCGGTCTATCCGTCCCAGCGCGGCGCCACCGTGCCGGATGACGTATTCGCTGCCATCAAGAAGAATGCGACCAGCACTAATCTGGTGTCCGGCGGCAACGGTCTGGAAAACTTCGATACCGCCGTGCCGTTCCCGATCCCGAAAACCGGTGTGGAAGTGATCTGGAACCACATCACCCGTTATCGCGGCGGCAGCGTGACCCGTCTGGTGACCCAGGCCACGCCGCAACCGAACGGCTCGTACAGCCTGGTGTACTTCCAGGATCAGTTCGTGTTCCGCGACAAGATGAAGGACTACGATCCGGCGAACCCGGGCAACATCCTGTTCTACTTCAAGCAGAAAGTGACCGCGCCGGCGCGTCTGGCCGGTGGCGTACTGCTGGTGCACGAGACTCTCGATCAGGTCAAGGAGCCGCGTTCGGCGTGGGTCTACAACGCCGGTCAGCGTCGGGTGCGTCGTGCACCGCAAGTGTCGTATGACGGCCCGGGTACCGCCGCCGACGGCCTGCGTACTTCCGACAACCTCGATATGTACAACGGTGCGCCGGATCGTTACGACTGGAAGCTCGAAGGCAAGAAAGAGATGTACATCGCCTCCGACAGCTACAAGCTCGACGATCCGAAACTGAAGTACTCGGACATCATCAAGGCCGGCCACATCAATCAGGATCTGGCGCGTTACGAGCTGCGCCGCGTCTGGCATGTCACAGCGACCCTGAAGGAAGGTCAGCGCCACATCTACGCCAAACGTGACTTCTACATCGACGAGGACACCTGGCAAGCCGCGGTGATCGACCATTACGACGGTCGTGGTCAACTGTGGCGTGTGGCCGAGGCGCATGCCGAGAACTACTACGACAAGCAAGTGCCGTGGTACGCCCTCGAAACCCTCTACGACCTGCAGTCCGGCCGTTATCTGGCGCTGGGCATGAAGAACGAAGAGAAGCAGGCGTATGACTTCGGTTTCACCGCCACCACCAGCGACTTCACCCCGGCCGCTCTGCGTCAGGACGGTGTGCGCTAAAGCTGCTTGAACCCGAGGCCGCATCCTCATGAAAACGCCCCGACTGGTTCGGGGCGTTTTTTTCGGCTTTTGAAATCGCTTTTTGTAGGAGCTGCCGAAGGCTGCGATCTGTTGATCTTGAAAATTCAACATCAAAGATCGCAGCCTTCGGCAGCTCCTACAGGGGAGGGTCGCAGTGGATGTAGGCTTTTTGTAGCCATTTGTAGCAGCAACCTTCATAACCGGTTCGATTAAGGCTAGGCTGCGGACATCTGCAACGCCGCCAATCGCCTTCGAACAAGAGCCGGCCATGACTGATCTGTCCCCACTTCCGGGTCCCGCAAGCATCACCGTCGCAGCACTGGACGGGCGTTTTTTCCGCCCGCCGCTGCCTGACGGCTATGTCCTGCGACCGCGCCTCTGCCAGCGTCTGCAGGCCGGGCTGGGTGGCCGGTTGCTGCTGGTCAGCGCCCCGGCAGGGTTCGGCAAGAGCTCGCTGGCGGTGGAGTTCTGTCAGAGTCTGCCGGCGCACTGGCAAAGTCTGTGGTTGGGCTTGAGTCCGCGTGACAGTGATCCCGGGCGTTTTCTCGAGCGCTTGCTCGAAGGTCTGCAAGACTATTTTCCGGCCTTGGGCGCCGGTGCTCTTGGCCTGCTGAAAATGCGTCAGCGTCATCAGCCGTTCGCCTTCGAAGAATGGCTCGACGGACTGCTCGACGAGCTCGCGCTGCATCTCGATCCCGCTGCACCGCTGCTGCTGGTGCTCGACGATTACCACCTCGCCCAAGGGCCGGTGCTGGATCGTTGCCTGCAATTTTTCCTCAATCATCTGCCCGATGGCTTGCTGGTGATGGTCACCAGTCGGCAGCGCCCGGACTGGCATCTGGCGCGTCTGCGCCTGTCGCGGCAGTTGCTCGAGCTGCACGAACAGGATTTGCGCCTGACCCACGATGAAGCGCTGACTCTGCTCGATCGGCACAGCAGTTCACTGCGCGGCGAAGCACTGGAAAGCCTGATCCAGCGCAGCGAAGGCTGGGTCGCCGGGCTGCGCTTCTGGTTGCTGGCGGTGGCCGAGGCGGGCAGCGATGCCGCGCTGCCGCAAGCGCTGAACGGTGGGGAAGGGCTCATTCGCGACTATCTGCTCGAAGAAGTCATCGATTGCCTGCCCGCCGACGTGCAATCCTTTCTCTACGAAACCGCACCGCAGGAACGCTTTTGCAGCGAGCTGTGCGACGCCGTCCGCGAAGCCCATGACAGCGCCGAGATCCTGCGCTTTCTGCTCGCTCATCAGGTATTTCTGGTGCCGCTGGACGAGCACGGTCACTGGTATCGCTATCACCATTTGTTTTCCGACTTGTTGCGCAGCCGGCCGATCGCCCAGGCGATGGTGCCGACTGCCACCCTGCATTTGCGCGCCTGTCGCTGGTTCAATGCGCAGGGCTTGCTCGATGAAGCGGTGGAGCAGGCGTTGCGTGCCGGGCATCTCGATGTCGCGGCGAACCTGGTACAGAACCTGTCCGAAGAACAACTGCTCGCCGAGCAGAACGTCGGCATGCTGCTGCGCTGGAAGATGGACTTGCCCGACAGCCTGCTGATCAGCACGCCACGGCTGATCGTGCTCTACAGCTGGGCACTGGGGCTGGCCTGCCAACTCGATGCCGCCGAAGAGCTGGCCAGCCATTTGAGCCGCTTTCTGCCAGCGCCCTCGGCCACCGCGCAGAAGTCGATGCTGGCGCAGTGGCTGGCGTTGAGCGGGATCATCGCTCGCGGACGCGGCCATCGCGAGCTGACCCTGCGCTATTGCGGCGAGGCGCTGGAAAGCCTGCCGGCCAAGCGCTACGGCCAGCGGCTGATGTGCCTGTCGACCCTGTCCAATCTGGCGATCGCCGACGGCGATCTGTGGCGCGCACGCGGGCTGAACCGTGAATCCCTCGAACTGGCGCAACGGGTTGGCAATCCATTATTCGAAGCCTTGGCGCATTACGATCGGGCCCGGGTTCTGCAATCGCGGGGCGAGATCCTGCGCGCGCTGGATGAAGTGCATCAGGGGCTGGAGCGCTTGCGTGGTCTGTCGCCGCAACGACTGTACGCGGTACGCGCGCGGCTGACGTTGTACGAAGGTTTCCTGCTGGCGATGCGTTTGCAATCTCAGGCCGCGCGCGTACGCCTGCTCGCCGGGATTGGCGAAGCGCGGGCCTGTCGCGACATCAGCGTGCTGATCGGTCACTGCGTGATCGCTCGCCTGGACGGGGCCAGCGGCGAGTTCGCCAAGGCCTTTGCCGAACTCGCCGAAGCCGAACGCCTGATGCACATCTGGGACGTGCCGCCGATCTACTATCTGGCAATGATTACGCTGGTCAAATGCGAACTGTGGCTGGCGCAGGGGCGTATCGATCTCGCCGAGGCGTGGCTCGCGCGCCTGGGCCAGACCTACACCGGCGAGCATGCTGCCGCACCGCCGGAGTTTCATCCACAGCTGCCACTGCATGTGGAGCTGCAACAGGCGTTGCTCGATGTGATTCAGGGGCAACCGATGCTCGCCGAAGGGCGCTTGAATGTGTTGCATGAAAACGGTCAGCGAACCGGGCGGCAGTTGCTCAGCGTGATGGCACTGACGCAGAAGGTGGCGTTATTGCTGGCGAGTGGACGAGAGTCTGAAGCGCGCAAAACCCTGACTCTGGCGCTGGAAGCTGCTGCCGGCGGTGCCTTTCAACCTTTTGAGGCGTTGCTGAAAAGTCATCCCGACTGGTTGCGAGGACAACTGCAGGCGCTCACTTGCAACGCGGTCAGCCAGCAATTGCTTACGCATTTTCCAACAGCAGTGTTGCGCCCCACCGTGGAAAGCTCTGTCACTGAACAACTCAGCAGCCGTGAATTGGCGGTACTGCGCCTGATCGCACAGGGCTGTTCCAATCAGGAAATCAGTGAGCAGTTGTTCATTTCCCTGCACACCGTGAAAACCCACGCCAGCCACATCAATAGCAAGCTGGGCGTCGAGCGGCGTACCCAGGCAGTGGCGCGCGCCAAGGAACTGGGATTGCTCTATTGAGATCACGCCATGACTCGACAGAAAAACAAACGCCCCGAACCAGTCGGGGCGTTTGTTTTCAGTTCACCGGCCGGGGTTGCTGGCCTGGCAAGTGAACAGTGCGTCAGGCCACCAGATCGTTGGCGCTGAAGCTGTTCACACCGACCAGCTGGATTTCGAAGTCCGCGCCGGCATTGCCGCTGACATTGCCCGACAGTACGTGGTCGACGAAGCGCAGTTGCCCGGCACCGGTGAAGTCATTGGCGCCGATGAAAGTGAAGCCGTTAAAGCCAGCAGTCATCAGGTTGGCATCAAACTTCGTCAGATCAATCTTGTCGCCTTGCAGGCTACTGAAGTCAGTGATGACGTCTCGATTGGCGCCGACGCCTATTTCGTTGACTGCGCGGAAGACGAAGGTGTCGGCTCCGTTACCTCCAATGAGCGTGTCTTTGCCCGCACCACCGTCCAGTACGTTGTTGCCTTCGTTGCCGTACAGGGTGTTGTTCAGGGCATTACCGGTAGCCTTGAGGTCTGCGGCACCTGCCAGAGCGAGGATTTCGACGTTGTTGCCCAAGGTGTAGTCGACGTAGGAATAGACCATGTCGATTTCCGAGAGTGAGGCACCTGTCTCGACCACCACATCCGCGATGTCGTTAACGATGTAAGTATCGTTACCACCGCCGCCGATCATGGTATCTGCGCCCCAGCCACCGTCGATGAAGTTGGCGTCGCTGTTGCCCGTCAGGGTGTTGTTCAGCACGTTGCCCGTCAGGTTGAACGCCCCTGCGCCGCTGATGATGAGATTTTCGACGTTTAGCAGATTGCTCTGGTTCAGACTGACGGTGCTGGTCTGGGCGGTAGCGCTGTACTCAATGACGATGGTGTCGT
>NZ_LHPA01000002.1:0-517 GCF_001297215.1 Pseudomonas sp. RIT-PI-o
CTCAACTAAGAGAACTCACAAATTTTACCTTAGCCTGATCCGTTACCAGTGAAAGTAACGTTCAGTCTATCTTTCTATCACATACCCAAATTTTTAAAGAACGATCCAGTCAAAGACTAGAAATCAATATTCACTACGAATATTCATTTCTAAACTCTGTAACGGCGAAGCAGTTTATGGTGGAGCCAAGCGGGATCGAACCGCTGACCTCCTGCGTGCAAGGCAGGCGCTCTCCCAGCTGAGCTATGGCCCCATAACAAAATTGGTGGGTCTGGGCAGATTCGAACTGCCGACCTCACCCTTATCAGGGGTGCGCTCTAACCAACTGAGCTACAGACCCAATTTCGAGCTTGTAACTGTTAGCTCAGAGCTATCAGCTTGGAGCTTAAAGCTGCTTCTATCGTCTTCTTCAATGAATCAAGCAATTCGTGTGGGAGCTCATGCAGCAGCTGATGTCGTCGATTAAGGAGGTGATCCAGCCGCAGGTTCCCCTACGGCTACCTTGTTACGACTTCAC
>NZ_LHPA01000019.1:0-67687 GCF_001297215.1 Pseudomonas sp. RIT-PI-o
CAGGAGGGTGGGGGAGGGGGGCGGGCCGGGTGGTGCAGCTGGAACACGTAGGGAGCGTCGGGGGGGGCGCGGTCGGATGATCGGAGAGGGGGGCGTAGGGGGGGGTGGGGGGGGGGGGGGCAGGCCCGGCGGGGGGGGGGGTGGGGCAGGGGTGTGGGGGGGCGCGCACAGCGAAGGGGGCGGAATAGGCTCCCTCGCCACAACTGCGCTCTGGCCTTAGCGCTTCTGGGTCAATGCGCGGCGTTCGAACTCGACGATGCGCTGACGGTAGTGCTCGATCGTCTGCGCGGTCAGCACGCTGCGCTGGTCATCTTTCAGTTCGCCGTTCAGCTCCTGGGACAGCTTGCGTGCTGCCGCGACCATCACGTCGAAAGCCTGTTTCGGATGACGCGGGCCTGGCAGACCGAGGAAGAAGCTCACCGCCGGAGTGCTGAAATGGTCGATGTCGTCCAGATCGAAAATGCCCGGCTTGACCGCGTTGGCCATGGAGAACAGCACTTCACCGTTGCCAGCCATGCTTTCGTGGCGGTGGAAAATATCCATCTCGCCAAAACGCAGACCGCTTTCGAGAATGTTCTGCAGCAGCGCCGGGCCCTTGAAGCCAGCCGGGTCGCGGCAGATCACGCTGATCACCAGGACCTCTTCGGCTTGCGGCTGATCTTTTTCCGCCACAGCCGGTGCAGGCTTGCTGTCTTCGGCGAAATCGTCATCACGACTGCTGAAGCTCGGACCGCCGTCCAGATCAAGGTCGAGGTTCAGATCGCCCTGCGCCGGGCCATTGCTGCCGCGCTTGCCACGTTTGGAACCGGATTCACGCGGCTCGCGGGCTTCACGGTTGGGCATGCTCACCGACGGCAGATCGTGCTCGTCCAGTTGCGGCTCCTTGTGCGTGTCCAGCACGCGGGCCGGGCCCAACAGCTCGGCGCTGGTGTCCTCGTCCGGCAGATTGGACAGGCTCCGGTCGAGACGGAATTTCAGCTTTCCCTTGCCGCCGCGCATACGGCGCCAGCCATCGAAAAGAATACCGGCTATCACAATGATGCCGATGACGATCAGCCACTCGCGCAGACCGATTTCCATGTAATCCCGTGCCTCTATAAAAAATGCTGAAAAATAAGGGGTTTACACTGCGTAAACCGCTTTAAAACGTGGCGCCAACTCTATGTTCTGACAGGCGTTTTGCCCACGTATACGAAAAATTGACATTAAACTAGCACGATCAAAGGCTTCGCAGCTACAAGCTTTAAGCGCCAAGCCACAAGCCGTCCACCTGCAGCCTGGAGCTTGTCACTTGCAGCACCGCCGCTAGGCGTCCACCATCGCCATCGCCTCCTCGACATCCACCGCCACCAGCCGCGAACAACCCGGTTCATGCATGGTCACGCCCATCAACTGCTCGGCCATTTCCATGGCGATCTTGTTGTGGGTGATGTAGATGAACTGCACGGTCTGCGACATCTCTTTGACCAGCCGTGCGTAGCGTCCAACGTTAGCGTCATCCAGTGGCGCGTCAACCTCGTCGAGCATGCAGAACGGCGCCGGATTCAACTTGAAGATGGCAAAAACCAGGGCCAGTGCAGTCAGGGCTTTTTCGCCACCGGAGAGCAAATGGATGGTGCTGTTCTTCTTCCCGGGCGGCTGCGCCATGATCGTCACCCCTGTATCGAGTAGATCTTCGCCCGTCAGTTCCAAATACGCCCGTCCACCGCCGAAAACTTTTGGAAAAAGTGCCTGTAAACCGCCATTGATCTGATCAAAGGTATCTTTGAAACGATTGCGGGTTTCCTTGTCGATCTTGCGAATGACGTTTTCCAGGGTCTCCAGCGCCTCGACCAGATCGGCGTCCTGCGCATCCAGATAACGTTTACGCTCCGATTGTTGCGTGTATTCATCGATGGCCGCGAGGTTGATCGCGCCCAGGCGCTGAATCCGCGCGTTGATGCGTTCGAGTTCTTCTTCGGCTTCGCGTTCACTGGCTTGCGCCGTCAATGTCGCGAGCACGCCGTTGAGATCGTAGCCATCTTCAAGCAATTGGTCCTGCAAGGCCTTGCGGCGCACGGTCAGGCCTTGCCACTCCATGCGCTGCTGTTCGAGCTGGCCGCGAATCAGCTGCGATTGCTGTTCTGCCTGGGTCCGGCGTTTTTCCGCATCGCGCAGTTCGCGATCGGCGTCTTCCAGGGCGATCTGCGCAGTCTTGAGTTCTTCGTCGACGGTCATGCGCTTGTCGAGCAACTCTTCGAGTTTGAGGCGGAGCTCTTCCAGCGGCGCCTCGCCCTCCTCCAGATTCAGACTCAACTGTTCGCGCTTCTCAGTCAGGCGCTCGGCCTGCATTTCCAGACGCTCCAGCGCCTGACGCGTGGAGTCATGCTGGGCGCGCAACGAGCCGAGACGCACGGCCAGTTGATGGGCGTGATCCTTGTGCTGCCGCGCTTCCTGACGCACGCGATCAAGGCGCTCGCGCAGGCTGTCGCGCTGGGCCAGCAGTAACTCGCGCTGCTCGGTGTCGAGCGCCATGGCATCCAGTGCTTCCTGCAATTGCATGCGCGCCTCGCCGACCTGTTCGTGCTCAAGCTCGCGCTGTTCGGCGAGTTCGACCAGTTCTTCATCAAGACGGGTGCGACGCAATGTCAGCTGTTCGGCCTTGGCTTTGCCGGCGGACAGCTGCGCTTTCAATTCGCCTTGCTGGCGCGCTTCGTCTTGCAGCAAACGACGCAAATGTTCGCGGCCGTTTTCCTGCTGGCGCTGTTGCGCACGCAAGGTTTGCAGACGGGTTTCCATGGCCTCGACCGTGGCTTCGCGCTCTTCGCGCTCCAGTTGCAGGTCTTCGATTTCCTGGCCGCGGGCGAGCATGCCGCTTTCCGCTTCGCTCGCGCGACGAACGCGTAAAAAATGTCGACCCACCCAATAGCCATCGCGACTGATCAGGCTTTGCCCGGCACTCAACTGACCGCGCAACGCCAGCGCTTGCTCAAGGCTGTCGACCGGTTTGACCTGACCAAGCCACGGCGACAGATCGATCTGCGCCTCGACTTTATCCAACAGGCTGCCCGCCACTCGCACGCCATCGCTGGCCGGGCTGAGCAGACGCAAATCGCCTTGGGTGAAACCGGACAAATCAAAACCGCTGAAGTCGTCGACCAGCACCGCTTGCAGATCGGCGCCAAGCACGGTTTCCACCGCCAGCTCCCAACCCGCCTCGACCTTCAGGCCTTCGGCCAGACGCGGACGCTCGGCGAGGTTGTGTTCCTTCAACCATTCGGCGGTGCCGGTGCCCGGGTCGAGCGCGGCCTGCTGCAAGGCTTCCAGCGATGCCAAACGCCCGTTGAGCCGCTGCAGATCGCCCTGCGCCTGCTGCTGGGCGGTCAACGCCTGCTGCAATTCCTGACGCAGTTGTTCGAGCTTTTCGACCTGCGCTTCTTCGCTGGTCTGCAAATCTTCCAGGGTCGCTTCGGACTCGGCGAGCTGCTCGTTGAGCGCCATGATCGCCGCATCTTCCGGATCGGCTGAAAGCAACGCACGTTCTTCGCCGAGGCGTTTCTGTCGGTCGGCCAGGCGCTCCATGCTGCTTTCCAGCTGCTGGATCCGCGACTGTTGCACTTCGGCCTGACGGCGCGGTTCGGCAGCCGTCAGGTTGAAGGCGTCCCACTGCTCCTGCCAGCCGTGCATGGTGGTTTCGGCTTCTTCAAGCGCAGCGGCGGCTTCTTCGGCGGCGGCGCTGGTGACTTCCTGCTCGGG
Source organism: Pseudomonas sp. RIT-PI-o (assembly GCF_001297215.1). Lineage (NCBI taxonomy): Bacteria > Pseudomonadati > Pseudomonadota > Gammaproteobacteria > Pseudomonadales > Pseudomonadaceae > Pseudomonas > Pseudomonas sp. RIT-PI-o. The sequence continues at coordinate 3,736 of NZ_LHPA01000019.1, forward strand.
GGTGAGCATGTCCAGCTCTTCACCGAGAGTCAGCAGCAAGGTGCGGTCGTGGCCCAGGTGCGATTCGGTTTCCAGACGCGCGCGCTCGGCTTCTTTCAGATCGTCCTGCAACTGGCGCAAACGCTGCTGGCCGTGCTGAATGCTCTGCTCGACCCGGGCGATGTCGCCGCCGACCGAATAGAAGCGGCCCTGCACCAGATTGAAGCGCTCGGACAGGTCGTGGTGGCCGTCGCGCAGGCGTTCGATGGCCGCGTCGGCGTTACGCTGCTCGGCGACCAACGCTTCGAAGCTGACTTCCTGGTTGCCAATGATCGACTCGCGCTGGCCGACCTGCTCGTTGAGATCCTGCCAGCGCAGGGCCGACAGTTGCGCCTTGAGCTGACGCTCTTCGGCCTTGAGTTCCTGGTACTTTTTCGCCGCCTCGGCCTGACGGTGCAGACGTTCGAGCTGGCGCTCCAGCTCTTCGCGCAGGTCGGTCAGGCGTGCGAGGTTCTCGTGGGTGCGGCGGATGCGGGTCTCGGTCTCGCGGCGGCGCTCTTTATATTTCGAGATGCCGGCGGCTTCTTCGATGAAGTTACGCAGGTCTTCAGGCTTGGACTCGATCAGCTTGGAGATCATCCCCTGTTCGATGATCGAGTAGCTGCGCGGGCCGAGGCCGGTGCCGAGGAAGATATCGGTGATGTCGCGCCGACGGCATTTGGTGCCGTTGAGGTAATAAGTGGTCTGGCTGTCGCGGGTGACTTTGCGGCGGATGGAAATTTCCGCGTAGGCGGCGTATTCGCCGAGCAGCGTGCCGTCGGAGTTATCGAACACCAGCTCGATGCTCGCCTGACTCACCGGTTTACGGCTGGTCGAGCCGTTGAAGATGACGTCGGTCATCGACTCGCCACGGAGGTTCTTCGCCGAACTTTCGCCCATCACCCAGCGCACGGCGTCGATGATGTTCGACTTGCCGCAACCGTTCGGCCCGACGACCGCCGCCATGTTACTGGGGAAGTTCACCGTGGTCGGGTCGACGAAGGACTTGAACCCCGCCAGTTTGATGCACTTTAGCCGCACGCTCAGGCGACCGTCAGCGCAGACACCACCAGATCGCAGCTGCGCTGGGCGTACGCCGTGAGCACGATGCGGATCTGCGGCAAATCACGGGCGAGCACGGCAGCGAGCAAGCGTTCGAACAGCTCGAGGAACTCGCTCATTTCCGCTTTGCGCTGTTCGAGGGCGAGAAAGTAGGCGCGGCTCATTGCCGGCTGGAGGTTCTCGACGGTTTCCTGCAGATACGGATTGTTGGCAAACGGATAGGCGGCGCGCATCACCGCGAAGCTGTCATCGACGAAGCTGCGGATATCGCCGCGCTCGTAATTGGCGGTCAGGCGCTGCTGGATCTGTACGAACGGCGCCATGTCCGACTGCACTTGCCAGCCGTTGGCCACGGAATTGCCGAGCAGGATGTACAGCTCGCTCATCAGCGTGCACAGGCTCTGCACCTTGTGCGGCGTCAGCTCGGTAACGTGGGCGCCACGACGCGGCAGGATCGCGATCAGGTGACGACGCTCAAGGATCAGCAAGGCTTCGCGGACCGAACCGCGGCTGACGTTGAGCGCCAGCGTGACCTTCTGTTCCTGGATGCGCTCTCCCGGCTTCATTTCGCCACGAATGATGCGTTCGGCGAGGTGGTGAGCGATTTGCTCGGCGAGGCTGTCCGGCGCCTTGAACGTCATGGTTGTCCTTCAAACTCTATCGATCTGCACAAGCGGCGCAGTGTAGCGCAAATGCACGGTCATGGCGGAGTGCCCACTCAGCGGTTTTTGGCACGAATCCCGCAAAAAAGCGCGGTGACCGATGAAGGTCAATACTGAATAGACACGCTGTTGATCGACGAAACGGATTTTCCTGACCTTTAAGTCAGAAAACCATTGACCGAAAAGTCAGACCTGCTAAATTCGGTCCACGTCGGTTAACAACAATAATGAGTCTGCGAGGCCTTCCGTGATCCAGTTTTTACTTAACCAGGAACTCCGTAGCGAGCACGCCCTGGACCCGAATCTGACTGTGCTCAACTACCTGCGCGAACACGTGGGCAAGCCCGGCACCAAAGAAGGTTGCGCCAGCGGCGACTGCGGCGCCTGCACCGTGGTGGTTGGCGAGTTGCAGACCGATGACACGGGGCGTGAACACATCCGCTATCGCAGCCTCAATTCGTGCCTGACTTTCGTCTCGTCCTTGCACGGCAAGCAACTGATCAGCGTCGAAGACCTCAAGCACAAAGGCGAACTGCACAGCGTGCAGAAAGCCATGGTCGAGTGCCACGGTTCACAGTGCGGCTTCTGCACCCCCGGTTTCGTCATGTCGCTTTTCGCCCTGCAAAAGAACAGCGATGCCCCGGATCAGGCCAAGGCCCACGAAGCGCTGGCCGGCAACCTCTGCCGCTGCACCGGCTACCGGCCAATCCTCGCCGCCGCCGAACAATCCTGCTGCGCCAAACCAGCGGATCAGTTCGACGCCCGTGAAGCCGAAACCATCGCCCGCCTCAAGTCCATCGCGCCGACCGATATCGGAGAACTCAACAGCGGCGACAAGCGTTGCCTGGTGCCGCTGACCGTCGCTGATCTGGCCGATCTCTACGACGCTTATCCACAAGCACGCCTGCTCGCTGGCGGCACCGATCTGGCGCTGGAAGTCACCCAGTTCCACCGCACCCTGCCGGTGATGATCTACGTCGGCAACGTCGCCGAAATGAAGCGCATCGAGACCTTCGCCGACCGCATCGAAATCGGCGCCGCCACTGCCCTCTCCGACTGCTACGAAGCGTTGAACGCCGAGTATCCGGACTTTGGCGAACTGCTGCACCGCTTCGCCTCGTTGCAGATCCGTAACCAGGGCACCCTCGGCGGCAACATCGGCAACGCCTCGCCGATTGGTGACTCGCCACCGCTGCTGATTGCTCTCGGCGCGCAGATCGTGCTGTGCAAAGGCGAAACCCGCCGCACCTTGAACCTGGAAGATTACTTCATCGACTACCGCGTCACCGCGCGCCAGGAAAGCGAATTCATCGAAAAAATCATCGTCCCGCGCGCCAGCGCCGAGCAGTTGTTCCGCGCCTATAAAGTGTCGAAGCGTCTCGACGACGATATCTCCGCCGTCTGCGCCGCGTTCAACCTGCGCGTGGAAAACGGGGTGATCGCCGACGCCCGCGTGGCCTTCGGCGGCATGGCGGCGATCCCCAAACGCGCCGCGCATTGCGAAGCCGTGCTGCAAGGCGCGCCCTTCACCAACGCGGTGATCGAGCGTGCCTGCGCCGCGCTGGCCGAAGATTTCACACCGCTCTCGGACTTCCGCGCCAGCAAGGAATATCGCCTGCTCAGCGCGCAGAATCTGCTGCGCAAATACTTCATCGAACTGCAAACACCGCACATCGAGACTCGGGTGACCGCTTATGTCTAACCATCACGCCGTAGAGAAGACCCAGGCTGAGCTGGCCGAACTGTTCGCCCAAGACCTGACCACCGGTGTCGGCCGCAGCGTCAAGCACGACAGCGCCGCCAAGCATGTGTCCGGTGAAGCGCAGTACATCGATGATCGCCTGGAATTCCCCAACCAGTTGCACCTGTATGCGCGCCTGTCGGACCGCGCCCACGCGAAAATCCTCAGCATCGACACGCAGCCGTGCTACGCCTTCGAAGGCGTGCGCATTGTCATCACCCACGAAGACGTGCCGGGCCTGAAAGACATCGGCCCGCTGATGCCGGGCGATCCGTTGCTGGCGATCGATGACGTGCAGTTCGTCGGCCAACCGGTGCTGGCGGTCGCGGCGAAAGACCTGGAAACCGCACGCAAAGCAGCGATGGCGGCGATCATCGAATACGAAGATCTCGAGCCAGTGCTGGATGTCGTCGAAGCCCTGCGCAAACGTCACTTCGTGCTCGACAGCCACACCCACCAGCGCGGCGATTCGGCCTCGGCGCTGGCCACCGCAGAGCATCGCATTCAAGGCACGTTGCACATCGGCGGCCAGGAACACTTCTACCTGGAGACGCAAATCTCCTCAGTCATGCCCACCGAGGACGGCGGCATGATCGTCTATTGCTCGACGCAGAACCCGACCGAAGTACAGAAACTGGTCGCCGAAGTGCTCGACGTGTCGATGAACAAAATTGTCGTCGACATGCGCCGCATGGGCGGTGGTTTCGGCGGCAAGGAAACCCAGGCCGCGAGCCCGGCCTGCCTGTGCGCAGTGGTGGCGCACCTCACCGGCCAGCCGACCAAGATGCGTCTGCCGCGGGTCGAAGACATGCTGATGACCGGCAAGCGCCACCCGTTCTATGTCGAGTACGACGTTGGTTTCGACAGCAGCGGCCGTCTGCACGGGATCAATATGGAGCTGGCCGGCAACTGCGGCTGCTCGCCGGATCTGTCCGCGTCGATCGTTGACCGGGCGATGTTCCACTCGGACAACTCGTACTACCTCGGCGATGCCACCATCAACGGTCACCGTTGCAAGACCAACACCGCGTCGAACACTGCTTATCGCGGTTTCGGTGGCCCGCAGGGCATGGTCGCCATCGAGGAAGTGATGGACGCGATTGCCCGTCACTTGAAGCTCGACCCGCTGACGGTGCGCAAGGCCAACTATTACGGCAAGACCGAGCGCAATGTCACCCACTACTACCAGACCGTCGAGCACAACATGCTCGAAGAGATGACCGCCGAACTGGAAGAAAGCAGCCAGTACGCCGAGCGGCGCGAAGCGATCCGTCGCTACAACGCCAACAGCCCGATCCTGAAGAAAGGCCTGGCGCTGACTCCGGTGAAATTCGGGATTTCCTTCACGGCGAGTTTCCTCAATCAGGCCGGTGCGCTGATCCACATTTACACCGACGGCAGCATCCACCTGAATCATGGCGGCACGGAAATGGGCCAAGGCCTGAACACCAAAGTCGCCCAGGTCGTGGCGGAAGTGTTCCAGGTGGAAATCGACCGTGTGCAGATCACCGCGACCAACACCGACAAGGTGCCGAACACTTCGCCGACCGCTGCCTCCAGCGGCGCCGACCTGAACGGCAAAGCTGCGCAGAACGCAGCGCAGACCATCAAGCAACGCTTGATCGAGTTCGCCGCGCGGCACTACAAGGTCAGCGAAGAAGACGTCGAATTCCGCAACGGCCACGTGCGTGTGCGCGAGCAGATCCTGACGTTCGAAGCGCTGATCCAGCAGGCGTATTTCAATCAGGTCTCGCTGTCGAGCACCGGGTTCTACAAGACCCCGAAAATCTATTACGACCGCAGTCAGGCCCGTGGCCGTCCCTTCTACTACTTCGCTTTCGGCGCAGCCTGCTGCGAAGTGATCGTCGACACCCTGACCGGCGAATACAAGATGCTGCGCACCGACATCCTGCATGACGTCGGCGCCTCGCTGAACCCGTCGATCGATATCGGTCAGGTCGAGGGTGGCTTCATTCAAGGCATGGGCTGGCTGACCATGGAAGAGCTGGTCTGGAACAACAAGGGCAAGCTGATGACCAACGGCCCGGCCAGCTACAAGATCCCGGCCGTGGCGGACATGCCGCTCGATCTGCGGGTGAAACTGGTGGAAAACCGCAAGAACCCGGAAGACACGGTGTTCCATTCCAAGGCTGTCGGTGAACCGCCGTTCATGCTCGGCATCGCCGCGTGGTGCGCGATCAAGGATGCGGTGGCGAGCCTCGGTGATTATCAGCATCAGCCGAAAATCGACGCACCGGCCACGCCGGAGCGAGTGTTGTGGGGGTGTGAGCAGATGCGCCAGTTGAAGGCGGTAAAGGCTGTAGAAGCCGAGACCGAGCTGGCTCCGCTCTAGGACCGAGGCGCGGCCATTCGCGAGCAGGCGCGCTCCCACAGGGATATGCATTGCCATTGTGGGAGCGAGCCTGCTCGCGAAGAGGCCGGCATAGACAACGAAGATGTCGAGGTGAACATGTACAACTGGATCGACGCCCTCGCCGACCTGCAGAACCAGGGCGAGCCCTGTGTACTGGTGACGATCATCGAAGAACTCGGCTCGACGCCACGCAACGCCGGCTCGAAAATGGTCGTCAGCGCCGACCGCCTGTTCGACACCATCGGTGGCGGGCATCTGGAATTCAAAGCCATGCAGATCGCCCGCGAGATGCTCGCCAGCGGCAAGCAGGACACGCATCTGGAGCGCTTCAGCCTTGGCGCCAACCTCGGCCAGTGCTGCGGCGGCGCCACCGTGTTGCTGTTCGAACCGATGGGCCAGGTGCAGGCGCAGATTGCCGTGTTCGGCGCCGGCCACGTCGGCCGCGCCCTCGTGCCGCTGCTCGCCAGCCTGCCCTGCCGGGTGCGCTGGATTGACTCGCGCGAGGCCGAGTTCCCCGAACACATCCCCCACGGCGTGCGTAAAATCGTCAGCGAAGAGCCGGTGGATGAAATCGATGACCTGCCTGCCGGCAGCTATTGCATCGTCATGACCCACAACCATCAGCTCGATCTGGAGCTGACCGCGGCGATTCTCAAGCGCAACGATTTCACCTGGTTCGGCCTGATCGGTTCGAAAACCAAGCGCGCCAAATTCGAACACCGCCTGCGTGATCGTGGTTTCGACCCGAGCGTCGTGCAGCGCATGCGTTGCCCGATGGGCATCGGCGAAGTCAAAGGCAAATTGCCTGTGGAAATCGCCATCTCCATCGCCGGCGAAATCATCGCCACCTACAACGCCAGTTTCGGCCAGCACAGTGTCCCCGCCGAACCGATTGCCCGACTGCTGCCCGCCTCGCGCCGCAGTCAGGCGGCCAAACTCAAAGCCTCAAACTGATTAGAGAACCCTCATGCCTCTGACTCGCAAAGCCTACCGCGCCGCCATCCTGCACAGCATTGCCGACCCTGCCGAGGTCGGCATTGAAGCCTCCTATGAATATTTCGAGGATGGCCTGCTGGTGGTCGATGACGGCAAGATCAGCGCCGTCGGCCACGCCAGCGAACTGCTGCCAACCCTGCCGGCGGATATCGAGATCAACCATTATCAGGATGCGCTGATTACACCGGGCTTCATCGATACGCACATCCATCTGCCGCAAACCGGCATGGTCGGCGCCTACGGCGAGCAATTGCTCGATTGGCTGAATACCTACACCTTTCCCTGCGAAAGCCAGTTTGGCGACAAGGCCCACGCCGACGAAGTCGCCGACATCTTCATCAAGGAACTGCTGCGCAACGGAACCACCACGGCGCTGGTGTTCGGCAGCGTGCATCCGCAATCGGTGAATTCGTTTTTCGAGGCCGCCGAGAAGCTTGACCTGCGCATGATCGCCGGCAAGGTCATGATGGACCGCAATGCCCCGGACTATCTGGTCGACACCGCCGAATCCAGCTACGTCGAGAGCAAGGCGCTGATCGAGCGCTGGCATGGCAAGGGTCGTTTGCATTACGCAGTGACGCCGCGCTTCGCCCCCACCAGCACCCCGGAACAACTGACCCTCGCCGGGCAACTGCTGACGGAGTATCCGGATCTGTACATGCAGACCCACATCAGCGAAAACCTCAAGGAAATCGAATGGGTCAAGGAGCTGTTCCCGGAGCGCAAGGGCTACCTCGACGTCTACGATCACTACCAACTGCTCGGCGAGCGCTCGGTGTTCGCTCATGGCGTGCACCTGTGTGACGACGAATGCGCGCGACTGGCGGAAACCGGCTCGGCGATCTCGTTCTGCCCGACCTCGAACCTGTTCCTCGGCAGCGGCCTGTTCAACCTGCCGATGGCCGAAAAGCACAAGCTCAATGTCGGCCTCGGCACCGACGTCGGCGGCGGCACCAGTTTCTCGCTGCTGCAAACCCTCAACGAAGCCTACAAGGTGATGCAACTGCAGGGCGCGCGATTGAGTCCGTTCAAGTCGCTGTATCTGGCGACCCTGGGTGGCGCGCGGGCGCTGCGTCTGGAAGACAGGATCGGCAATCTGCGGCCGGGCTCGGATGCCGACTTCCTGGTGCTGGATTACAACGCCACGCCGCTGCTCAGCTATCGCTTGAAGCAGTCCAAGAACATTGCCGAGACGTTGTTCGTGCTGATGACGCTGGGGGATGACCGCACGGTTGCGCAGACGTATGCGGCGGGGGCGTTGGTGCATCAGCGCTGAGTTTTTTCAAAGCATAAAAAATCCCCCGGTGATGTACGCCCCGGGGGATTTTTGTTGGCGGTCAGATTGTCTTCGCGAGCAGGCTCGCTCCCACCTTGAAATGCATTCCCCTGCGGGAGCGAGCCTGCTCGCGAAAGCCGCGACTCGGTTTCAGATCAGAGCTTGGCGCTCGAGCGCCCCGGCTTCTTGGTCTGCAACAAATGCGAGAACACCGCATGCAGGTCATCCGACGCACCTTCCTCGTCGAGGTTGAGCTTGCTGTCGATGTGATCCATGTGATGCATCATCAGGTTCACCGCCAACTCGCCGTCGCGCTTCTCGATCGCGTCGATCAGTTGAGTGTGTTCGTCGTACGAGCAGTGCGAACGGTTGCCGCTTTCATACTGGGCAATGATCAGCGAAGTCTGCGAAACCAGGCTGCGCTGGAAGCTGATCAACGGTGCGTTCATCGCCGCTTCCGCCAGTTTCAGGTGGAATTCGCCTGACAGACGAATACCGGCGCCGCGATCGCCACGGGAGAAACTGTCGCGTTCGTCATTGACCATCTGCCGCAGTTCGGCGATCTGCTCGGCGGTGGCGTGTTGCACGGCCAATTCGGTAATGGCGCGTTCGACCAGACGCCGGGCGAGGAAAACCTGACGCGCCTCTTCAACGCTCGGGCTGGCGACCACCGCGCCACGGTTCGGCCGCAACAGCACCACGCCTTCATGGGCCAGACGCGACAGCGCGCGGCGAATGATGGTGCGGCTGACCCCGAAGATTTCCCCCAGCGCTTCTTCGCTCAATTTCGTGCCGGGCGCCAGACGCTGTTCGAGGATGGCCTCGAAGATATGCGCGTAGACAATATCGTCCTGGGTCCCGCTGCGGCCGGCTTTGCCTGCTCGCGGTTGTTTCTTGAGGGGTTGCAACTGTTCGTTCATGGGCACTCGAGTCGGGAAAACTGCGGCGAATAGACCGTGACTGTAATACGGCACAGTAGGTCGCTGGCAAGTATCGCGTAAAAAACAGCGCGATTGTACACAATGAATGGTGGCAACACGACTGTACGGCTGTTTGCGACTTCGGCTGTATTGCAACGGCAGGTTACGTTTGAGTTTAGGCTTGATCGCAGAATCCGCCTTCTACGCACTATCCCCTGTAGGAGTGAGCCTGCTCGCGATGGCGGTGTGTCATTCAGAGATAATTCGACTGACACACCGCCATCGCGAGCAGGCTCACTCCTACAGGGGGATTGCGTCGAAGGGGACCTCTCCATTGGTATAAGGAACACCGCCGTCATGACCGACGCCACCCACGCCCGCCTGCGCCCGCTGGCCGATACTTCGCCTTCCGCCATCGTCGCCGGTTTCATCGCGATGATGACCGGCTACACCAGTTCGCTGGTGCTGATGTTCCAGGCCGGGCAAGCGGCCGGGCTGAGCAGCGGGCAGATCTCCTCGTGGATCTGGGCGATCTCGATCGGCATGGCGGTGTGCTCGATCGGCCTGTCGCTGCGCTATCGCACACCGATCACCATCGCCTGGTCGACCCCCGGCGCGGCGTTGCTGATCACCAGCCTGGGCGGTGTCAGCTACGGCGAGGCGATCGGCGCCTACATTACCTGCGCGGTACTGGTGACGATTTGCGGCCTGACCGGCAGCTTCGAACGGCTGGTGAAAAAGATCCCGGCTTCCCTGGCGGCGGCATTGCTCGCCGGGATTCTGTTCAAGATCGGCAGCGAAATCTTTGTCGCCGCGCAACACCGCACCGGGCTGGTGCTGGGGATGTTCTTCACCTATCTGCTGGTCAAACGCCTGTCGCCGCGTTATGCCGTGCTCGCTGCGCTGCTGATCGGCACCGCGCTGTCGGGCTTCATGGGGCTGCTGGATTTCAGCGGCTTTCATCTGGAAGTGGCGACGCCAGTCTGGACTACGCCGCATTTCTCTCTGGCGGCGACCATCAGCATCGGCATTCCGCTGTTCGTGGTGGCGATGACCTCGCAGAACATGCCCGGCATCGCGGTGCTGCGTGCCGACGGCTATAACGTCCCGGCCTCGCCACTGATCACCACCACCGGCATCGCCTCGTTGTTACTGGCGCCGTTCGGCTCCCACGGCATCAACCTCGCGGCGATCAGCGCGGCGATCTGCACTGGCCCGCATGCCCACGAAGACCGCAACAAACGCTACACCGCCGCGGTGTGGTGCGGGGTGTTCTACGGGATTGCCGGGGTGTTCGGCGCCACATTGGCGGCCCTGTTTGCCGCATTGCCGAAAGAACTGGTGCTGTCGATTGCCGCACTGGCGCTGTTCGGCTCGATCATCAATGGTTTGAGCATCGCCATGAGCGAGGCGAAGGAACGGGAAGCTGCACTGATCACCTTTATGGTCACCGCGTCGGGGCTGACGCTGTTTTCCATTGGCTCGGCGTTCTGGGGGATTGTTGCGGGGGTGGTGACGCTGGTGATTTTGAATTGGCGTAAAGCTTAAGATCAAAAGCCCCTCACCCTAGCCCTCTCCCGGAGGGAGAGGGAACTGACCGTGGTGTCTGGAAGAGGTGCGCCACATGAGGTACCGAGTCGAACTCATATCTTGAAAAGCCCACAAATCGGCTCCCTCTCCCTCGGGAGAGGGCTGGGGTGAGGGGTGAATCCACCACTGAATCCAAGTCGAACACCCAAACCCCAGACGAAAAAAAACGGCGACCCGAAGGTCGCCGTTTTTTCAGTATCACTTCGCCGCGTTGATCGGCTTTTCCGGATACCACACGTCCAGCAGCGGGCTGACTTCGTACTTGGTCAGCTCGGAGCGGTTTTTCAGCCAGGCTTCAACGGCAGCGCGCTGCTCTTCGTTGACCGAGCCACGCTTCTGCAGGCATACCAGACCGAAGTCGTCGCCGCCAACATAACCCAGACCGTTGGCTTCCATGGCTTCTTTGATGAATGCTTCGAGGAAAGCGTCAATGGCTTCTTCGGACAAGTCTTCTTTGAAGTCCAGGTTCAGTTCGAAACCCAGCTCTTGAAATTCATCAACGCACAGTTTTTTGCGCAGACGCTGGGAACGGTTAGTCGCCATTGGAACAATCCTCTTAAGTAATAACGGCCGGCACTTTACCAGTTTAAGCCGGCGATTGCCCGACTCTCTGGCCGCTGCGGCCGACCGCCTGTAAAAAAATAACCCCTTGGCCGGCCCTGACACGGCACAAGCTGTTACAGCTTGGGGCATAATGCCGACACTTTCATGACCACTGAGGGCCTTTTCATCCATGTCCTCGTCTTTTTCCCCCTCTTCAGCAGGGTTTTATTGCATATGATCAAATCGTTGCGTCCACTGTTTCTCGCTGGCCTTCTTCTGCCTTTGGCCCTGCCCGTTTCCGCTGCCACCATCAACACTTCCCTTACCCCGAACGTCGAAAAAGCCCTCAAGGCCAGCAAGCTGCAGCCCACTGCGCTGTCGCTGGTGATGGTGCCGCTCGACGGTCCGGGCACGCCGACCGTGTTCAACGCCGATGTGTCGGTCAACCCGGCCTCGACGATGAAACTGGTCACCACCTACGCGGCGCTGGAAATGCTCGGCCCCAACCATCAGTGGAAAACCGAGTTCTACACCGACGGCGATCTCAGCGGCGGCATTCTCAACGGCAATCTCTACCTCAAGGGTGGCGGTGACCCGAAGCTGAACATGGAGAAACTCTGGCTGCTGATGCGCGACCTGCGCGCCAACGGCGTCACACAGATCACCGGCGACCTGATCCTCGACCGCAACTTCTTCGTGCAGCCGCAATTGCCGGAATTCAACGATGACGGCAACGACGACAACAAGCCGTTCCTGGTCAAGCCCGACTCGTTGCTGGTCAACCTGAAAGCCCTACGCTTCGTTGCACGCAATGACGGTGGCCGCGTGTTGATTTCGGTGGAACCGCCGATTGCCAGCATTCGTATCGAAAACACCGTCAAGGCGCTGCCCTCCAAGCAATGCACCGGCGGCGTGCGCTACAACCCGGTGCCGCAGGCCGATGGCAGCGTGACCGTGACAGTCGGCGGCCAGTTGGGCGAAGGCTGCAGTTCGCAGACCTACCTGTCGCTGCTCGACCACGCCACCTACACCGCCGGCGCCGTGCGCGCGATCTGGAAGGAGCTGGGTGGCAGCATCCAGGGCAAGGATCGTCTGGCGCCGACGCCGAGCAGCGCCAAGTTGCTCGCCCGCGCTTACTCGCCGGATCTGGCCGAGATCATCCGCGACATCAACAAATACAGTAACAACACCATGGCTCAGCAGCTGTTCCTCAGCCTTGGCCAGCGTTTCCGCAACGACGCCGACGGTGATGACGCGCGGGCGGCGCAGCGCGTGGTCCGTCAATGGCTGGCGAAGAAAGGCATCACCGCCCCGCATCTGGTGATGGAGAACGGCTCTGGTCTGTCGCGGGCCGAGCGAGTCAGTGCGCGTGAGATGGCCAATATGCTGCAGGCCGCCTGGCACAGCCCGTACGCCGCCGAATACATCAGCTCGCTGCCGATTGCCGGTACCGACGGCACCATGCGCAAACGTCTGAAAACCACGGCGATGCGCGGCGAAGCCCACGTCAAGACCGGTACTCTGAACACCGTGCGCGCAATCGCCGGTTTCAGCCGTGACGTCAACGGCAATACCTGGGCGGTGGTGGCGATCCTCAACGACAAGGCCCCGTTCGGTGCCTCGTCGGTGCTCGATCAGGTGCTGCTGGATCTGTACAAACAGCCGAAACTGCCGCAGACCGCTTCGGTGCTCTGACCGACGCTGAAACCCCTGTAGGAGTGAGCCTGCTCGCGATAGCGGTGTATCAGACGCTGACATGTGTCTGGACGGACGCTATCGCGAGCAGGCTCACTCCTACAAGGGATCGATGTGACGGCTCAGGTCATTTCCCGCTCAACCCGATCCCGGCCATTCTGCTTGGCCGCATAAACCCCTGAGTCCGCACGCAGCAGCAACGCATCCGCGCCCTCCCCCGGGCGCCAGCTGGCGATGCCGAAACTGGCGGTGACCACGCCAACCACGTCCACCGGCGTACTGCGCAGGCCTTCCCACAATTCCATCGCCAGCATGTACGCGTGCTCGCCGTCGATGTCCGGGCACAGCACCATGAACTCTTCGCCGCCCAAGCGGCAGAACACATCGGTGCGGCGCAGGCGATGGCCAATGCGCTCGCACACCGCTTGCAGCACCCGATCGCCGACGGCGTGGCCGTAATGATCGTTGATGCGTTTGAAGTGGTCGATGTCGAGCATGATCACCGACAACTCGCCGCCGCCCCGCTCGACCCGGGCCATTTCCGTGGTCAGGCGCTCCTGGAAATAGCGGCGGTTGTGAATGCCGGTCAGCGAATCGGTGATCGACAACGCACGCAGTTCTTCTTCCACGCGCTTGAGGTCGGAAATGTCCGAGATGTAGCCGTGCCACAGCACCCCGCCACCCGGTAGCTCCTCCGGTGTCGCCTCGCCGCGCACCCAGCGCAGGCCGCGCTCAGGCAGTTGCACGCGGTATTCCTCGCGCCACGGGCTGAGATTCTCCGCCGATTCGCGGATCGATGAGCGCACGCGAATCGCGTCCTGCGGGTGGATGCGGCTGAAAATCGCCTCGGAGTCGAGCAGCAGGACATCCGGCTCCAGTTCATAGATCTCGCGGATGCCATCGCTGGCGTAGATCACACTGAAGCGCCCATCGAATTCCATCTTGAATTGGTAGATGCCACCGGGAACATGGGCGCTGAGCTTCTTCAGCAACGTGTCGCGTGCTGCCAGCACTTCGTGCACGCGCTTGCGCTCGGTGATGTCGATACAGATTGCCAGATGGCCGACCCACAAGCCCTGCTCGTCGAGCACCGGGGTGGCGAGCATGTTGACCGGCAGATGACTGCCATCGCTGCGCACCAGCGTCCATTCGCGTGCTTCATGACCGCCGACTTCGCCGCCCTCGACCAGCATCGCGTGGCAGGTCGGAATGCTTTTGCCGTAGCGCGCGCTCAGCTCCGCCGAACGCGCCGCCAGCTCTCGGGGCAAATGCAGGTTCTCCAGGGTCATGCGCCCGACCACTTCGGCGCTGCTGTAGCCGAGCATCTGTTCAGCGCCGGGGTTGAAGGTGTTGATCACTCCGCGCAGATCGGTGGCGATGATCGCGACCTGGGTGGCGGCATTCAGCACGCCGCGCAACTGCCCATGGGTGCCGCGCAGTTCCTGCTCGCGCTCATGCAATTCCTGGGTGCGCACCTCGACCAGACGCACCGCGCGCTGACGCTGGCTGACCAGCACGTATAGCAAGGCACTGAGCAGCGCGCTGAGCAAGCCGCCCAGAATGATCACACTGCCCACCGAAGAATGGTTGGCCTGCATGAACGCGTAGCTTGGCAGGATATCGACCTGATAGTCGTGATCGGCCATGCGCAGCAAACGCGTCGCCGCCAGATCGCCGGGCACCGCCTCGTTGGTCGATTCGAACAGTTCCTCATGTTGATCAGGGGTCGACATATCCAGAATGCGCACCGACAGGTAATCGTGCAGGGCATCGGGCAGACCGTCGGCAAGCAACTGGCGCATGCTGATCACCGCCATCACATAGCCGAATGGCTGTGACTCGCCTGATCGATTGACCGGCGCCAGCAACAACACCCCACGCGCATAGGCCGGCTCGATCCCGACCAGATGCATCGGTTGCGACACGACCAGGTTGCCGAGACGGTCGGCGCGTTCAAGGGTTTCACGGCGCAAGGGTTGGGCGAGCAAGTCGTAGCCCAGCGGCGGCGCCAGTCGACTCTGAGTCTGTGTGTACAGCACCGGCACGTATGCGTCGCGTGGTGCTGCCAGCTGCAGATCACCCTTGGCGTCCAGCTCGCGGATGGTGAAATTGCTCAGGCCTTCGTCACGCACACGCTGTTCGAACGCCTCCCGCTCAGCGCCGCTGATTTTCGGTGCGTAGGTATAGGCTTGGGTGCGCAGTAATAAAGGTCGGGAGTAACCGTCGAATTCGGCGCGGGACACCGATTCGGAGTTGGTGAAGAACCGGCGCAGGCCGTCGAGACGTTGCTCCTGGTCCTGAAAGCGTTCGGCGATGCGGCTGTAGCGTTCGTTGGCCAGCAGTTGAAAGCGCTGACGCGATTGTTGCTGGAACTGATTGTGGGTGCCCCAGGCAAGCAACCCGGTGAGAATCCCGCCGGCAAGCAATACCAGCAAAGCGACCAGCCAGGCTGAGACGTCTTCGCTGATAAAACCGAGAATTTTCGGGCGCACGGGGTGCAACGGCATAAGCACAACTCACTACGCCAGATTCCCGGGAAAAACCCCATTGGCGGTGTGTGAGTTATAGCTATTAGCCACTAATTTAGCCAGCACCGCAGGATCCACGGAGCCTTTAAAAATCAAGGCTCTGTGGATCCAATGGGACAAAACGTCAACGAGCCGTGATTTTCCAGGCGCGATGGATCTTGGTATTGCGGGCGAAATCCGGATCAATGGTCTGCGCGCTGATTTCCTCCACCGCATAGCGCTCGGCGAGGTTCTCTTCCAGCTGGAACTTGCGGAAGTTGTTGGAGAAATACAGCACGCCACCCGGCGCCAGACGCGCCATCGCCAGGTCGATCAGCTGCACCTGATCGCGCTGGACGTCGAAGATGCCCTCCATGCGCTTGGAGTTGGAGAACGTTGGCGGGTCGATGAAGATCAGGTCGTATTCGTCGCGGCTGCTTTCCAGCCAGGCCATTACATCGCCCTGCTCCAGGCGGTTCTTGTCCGAAAAACCGTTCAGCGACAGGTTGCGACGCGCCCAGTCCA
Source organism: Pseudomonas sp. RIT-PI-o (assembly GCF_001297215.1). Taxonomy (NCBI): domain Bacteria; kingdom Pseudomonadati; phylum Pseudomonadota; class Gammaproteobacteria; order Pseudomonadales; family Pseudomonadaceae; genus Pseudomonas; species Pseudomonas sp. RIT-PI-o. Next base: position 19,645 of record NZ_LHPA01000019.1, read on the forward strand.
GATAGGTTTTCGACAGATCGACGCTGGTGGTGCTGCGCGCACCGCCCTTGGCCGCGTGCACGCTGGCGGTCGCGGTGTAGCAGAACAGATTGAGAAAGCGCTTGCCGGCGGCCTCTTTCTGAATGCGCATGCGCATCGGACGGTGATCGAGGAACAGGCCGGTGTCGAGGTAGTCGGTGAGATTGACCAGCAACTTCACGCCGCCTTCATTGACCTCGACGAACTTGCCCTGGGCGGCCTGACGCTCGTACTGCTTGGTGCCGCTCTGCCGCTCGCGGCGCTTGACCACTACGCGATTCTTGTCGACGTTCAACGCCTGCGGAATGGCCGCCAGCGCATCGAACATACGCGCCGAGGCTTTTTCCGGGTCGATGGATTTCGGCGCGGCGTATTCCTGAACGTGCACCCAGTCGTGGTACAGGTCGATGGCCATCGCGTACTCCGGCATATCGGCATCGTAAACGCGGTAGCAATCGATGCCTTCGCGCTTGACCCACTTGCCCATCGCCTTGAGATTCTTTTGCAGACGGTTGGCAAACATCTGCCCGCCTTCGCTCAGGCGCGGTTGCTCGATCACCGGCGCCGGGGCTGGCGTCGGCTTGATCGGGTTGCCGTTCTTGTTGAACTTGCGTTCCTGCGGCTCGTCCGGGGTCTGGTCGTAGGCCGCTTGCTCGCGCTCGGCCTGACGCTGTTCCGGGGTGCGCCGCTCGCCAGTGACGAACTGATCCGGCAGGACCTTGATCAGCAACAGCTTGCACGGCAGCGCGCCGTTCCAGAACGAATACTGTTTGTGGCTGCGAATGCCCATGCGCTTGCCCAGATCCGGCGCGCCGGTGAACACCGCCGCTTCCCAGTTGAGGCAGGCCTGACGCAGACGCTCGCCGAGGTTCTGGTAGAGATACAGCAGACTGGCTTCATCACCCAGACGCTCGCCGTACGGCGGGTTGCAGATCACCAGACCTTTCTGGTTCTGGTCCGGACGCGGCTCGAAGGTCGCCACTTCGCCTTGGTAGATCTTGATCCACTCGCTGAGGCCGGCGCGCTCAACGTTGTTGCGACCCGGCTGAATCAGCCGCGGATCAGCTTCGTAGCCACGAATCCACAACGGTGGCTTGGCCAGACCGGCAGCGGCGCGCTCGACGGCTTCTTCGTGAAGTTTTTTCCACAGCGCCGGCACGTGGCCGAGCCACGCGGTAAAGCCCCACTGCTCGCGGCGCAGGTTCGGCGCCATGTCGGCGGCGATCATCCCGGCTTCAACGAGAAACGTACCGACACCGCACATCGGGTCAGCCAGCGCACCGCCCTCGGCGGCAATACGTGGCCAGCCGGAGCGAATCAGGATGGCGGCGGCGAGGTTTTCCTTCAGCGGTGCCGCGCCCTGCTGCAAGCGATAGCCGCGCTGGTGCAGGCTGTGGCCGGAGAGGTCGAGGGAGAGAATCGCTTCGCCGCGATCCAGGCGCAGGTGAATGCGCAAGTCCGGGTTGAGTTTGTCGATCGACGGACGGTCGCCCTGCGGGGTGCGCAGTTTGTCGACGATGGCGTCTTTGACTTTCAGCGCGCCGAAGTGGGTGTTGTCGATGCCCGAGCCGTGGCCGCTGAATTCGACGGCCAGGGTGCCGTCGCTGAGCATGTGATCCTGCCAGTCGATGTCGAGTACGCCGTGGTAGAGGTCTTCGGCGTCCTTCATCGGGAAACGCTTGAGCACCAGCAACACACGGTTGGCCAGGCGCGACCAGAGGCACAGGCGGTAGGCGGTTTCCATGGTTGCCATGCCACGCACGGCGGAGGTGTGCTCGCGCGCTTCTTCAAGGCCAAGCCCGACGGCTTCCTCGATGAGCAGGCCTTCAAGGCCTTTGGGGCAAGTGAGGAAGAGTTCGAAACGATCGGACATGGTAATTCCAGAGCCTTTGGCTAGTGGGCCGGCAACGCATTGCCGACCCGGTTTTCAATCAGGCGCTTTTCTGAAAGAGCGCCCGCGTGGCACGAAGGTGTGCCGTTCCATCCCCGCTGCTCGGGTTAAAAGAGCTTAGATGCCGGGACAGATAAAAAAGTTGGTGAAACAAAAAGACTGAAAGCGACCCTTCGTCGAATAGTACCCAAGCGCAAACGTGGGTCATTCTCACTTGAAGATTAACCCGCCGGGTCAGCGGGGCGCCGATCATACCGGGGTTTGCGCAATGATCGTTGAATAAATACGCGGTTACTTATTGCCATAGCATCCTTTCCGTTACGTGCTTATGACAAAACGATCATTCCCTCGATGTGACTCATTGGTTAGAACTGAGCACAGGTTGACGTCGCAACGGCGTCAACACCTTGGCTCGCCACGCCGGCAGCGAGCCGAACGATGGCAGGTTTTTTCTGCCAGACCTCAATTGAGGTCGACGCGACACTACAGTCAACAAGTGAGGGAAACACCCTATGAGAAGACTTAAGCGTGATCCGTTGGAAAGAGCATTTTTGCGCGGATATCAATATGGCGTTGGTGGCAAATCCCGTGAGCTTTGCCCATTTACTCTACCGTCGGTACGTCAAGCCTGGATCAACGGCTGGCGAGAAGGACGCGGCGACAACTGGGACGGTATGACCGGCACTGCGGGAATCCACAGACTCAACGAACTTCACGCCGTCGGCTGACACAGGGCATTTATTCCGACACGACAATCTGAATCTGCACTGAATTAACCACGCACGTCCCTCCCGGACGGCGGGCTACGGCCCAGGGGCTCCTTCGAGGAGCCCTTTTTATTGCCTGAAGATTTTGTGCCGCACACAGAACCTGTAGGAGCTGCCGAAGGCTGCGATCTTTTGATCTTGTCTTTTCAAATCAAGATCAAGATCAAGATCAAAAGATCGCAGCCTTCGGCAGCTCCTACGGGGACCGGTGTTATCTGCGCAATGCGGCGATCGCATCCACCGATTCACGAATCAGCGCCGGGCCTTTATAGATGAAGCCCGAATAGATCTGCACCAGGCTCGCGCCGGCAGTGATTTTCTCCGCCGCGTGCTTGCCTTCGGTAATCCCGCCCGCGGCAATGATCGGCAAACGCCCGGCCAACTCGCCCGCCAGCACTTTCACGGTGTGGGTGCTCTTCTCACGCACCGGCGCCCCCGACAGACCGCCCGCCTCGTCGCCATGTTCCATGCCTTCGACGCCGACACGGCTCAGGGTGGTGTTGGTGGCAATCACCGCGTCCATCCCGGTTTCGAGCAGCGCCTGGGCCACCTGCGCGGTTTCTTCGTCGGTCATGTCCGGCGCAATCTTGATCGCCAGCGGCACATGCTTGCCGTGACGCAACGCCAGTTCGGCACGGCGCGTGGCCAGATCCGCAAGTAATTGCTTGAGCGAGTCACCGAACTGCAGGCTGCGCAGGCCCGGAGTGTTCGGCGAGCTGACGTTGACGGTGACGTAGCTGGCGTGGGCGTAGACCTTGTCCAGGCAGATCAGGTAGTCGTCGACCGCACGTTCGACCGGGGTGTCGAAGTTCTTGCCGATGTTGATCCCCAGCACGCCCTGGTATTTCGCCGCAGCGACCCGCGCCAGCAGGTTGTCCACACCGAGGTTGTTGAAACCCATGCGGTTGATGATCGCCTCGGCTTCCGGCAGGCGGAAGATCCGCGGTTTCGGATTACCCGGCTGCGGACGCGGGGTCACGGTGCCGATTTCGACGAAACCGAAACCCAGTTGCGCAAAGCCATCGATGGCCGCGCCATTCTTGTCCAGACCTGCCGCCAGCCCCACCGGGTTCGGGAACTCGAGCCCCATGACGGTCACCGGCATCTTCGCCGGTGCCTTGCTCAGCAAGCCGTTGAGACCCAAACGTCCGCCCGCGCCGATCAGATCCAGCGACAGATCGTGGGAGGTTTCCGGGGAAAGTTTGAACAACAGCTGACGGGCCAGGGTGTACATGGGCGGCAATGACTCGGGCGGCGAAAAGAGGCGGCGATTATAGCCGGGCATTGTCCCCCGGCGCGAGGCGCCTGCACGAATCAGGTGACTGGCATATGCCTTGCACCGCCCTGTTCATCAGTCTGCCGACCAATGACGGCGCGCAGACCAGGACAATGGCGTCGTCCTCGGGTTTTGCCTGCGCAGAATCCGGGACGACGTTTTTTTTGAGGTAGCGTATGAACGAAACGTCCATGGGGCATCTGGCCTGGGTCAATGGCAGCGATGCGCCGGAAAAGAGCGCGATCAATCTCGGCTTCATGGCACTGAGCGACTGCGCCTCGGTGGTGGTCGCCGCCACCCAGGGCTTCGCCCAGCCCTACGGGCTGACGCTGAACCTCAAGCGGCAGGCGTCGTGGGCCAACCTGCGCGACCAACTGGTCAGCGGCGAACTGGATGCCGCCCACAGCCTGTACGGGCTGATTTATGCGGTGCACCTGGGCATCGGCGGGATCGCCCCGACCGACATGGCAGTGCTGATGGGCCTGAACCAGAATGGCCAGAGCCTCAACCTCTCGCATGGTCTACAGCAGGCTGGCGTGAACAGTCCTGAAGCGCTGGATCGGCATGTGCACCAAAGCCGCGCAAAACTGACCTTCGCCCAGACCTTCCCCACCGGCACCCACGCGATGTGGCTTTATTACTGGCTGGCGAGCCAGGGCATTCACCCGTTGCAGGATGTCGACAGCGTGGTGGTGCCGCCACCGCAAATGGTCGCGCACCTGCAAGCCGGGCGCATCGACGGTTTTTGCGTCGGCGAACCGTGGGCAGCCAGCGCGGTGCAGCAGGATCTGGGTTTCACTTTGGCCACCAGCCAGAGCATCTGGCCCGACCACCCGGAAAAAGTCCTCGGCTGCACGCGTGAATTCGTCGAGCAATACCCGAACACAGCGCGGGCGCTGGTCATGGCCATTCTTGAGGCCAGCCGCTTTATCGAACAAAGCCCGGAGAATCGCCGCAGCACCGCGCAATTGCTCAGTGCCGCCGAATACCTCGACACCCCGGCCGCGTGCATCGAGCCGCGCTTCATGGGTGACTACGCCGACGGCCTCGGCAATCGCTGGCAGGACCCGCACGCGCTGCGCTTTCATGGCGCAGGCGAGGTCAATCTGCCCTATCTCTCCGACGGCATGTGGTTCATGACCCAGTTCCGCCGCTGGGGTCTGCTGCGCGAGGATCCGGATTATCTGGCCGTCGCCCGGAAGGTTCAGCGTCTGGATCTGTACCGCGAGGCTGCCAGCGCTGTCGGTGTGGCAGCTGCCCATGCAGACCTGCGCAGCAGCCAGTTGCTCGACGGCAAGGTCTGGGACGGCAGCGATCCGGTGGGCTATGCACGCAGTTTCAAACTGCATGCCCTGAACGACGCCGCCCCCCTTCTCGCCCAGCGCTGACAGGAGACGCCAACATGTTGCGCATTCTGCTGATCAACGACACCGCGAAAAAAGTCGGCCGCCTGAAAGCGGCGCTGACCGAGGCCGGCTTCGAGGTGATCGACGAGTCAGGGCTGACCATCGACTTGCCGGCGCGCGTCGAAACGGTGCGCCCGGACGTGATCCTGATCGATACCGAGTCACCGAGCCGTGATGTCATGGAGCAAGTGGTGCTGGTCAGCCGCGACCAGCCACGACCGATCGTGATGTTTACCGACGAACATGACCCGGGCGTGATGCGTCAGGCGATCAAGTCCGGGGTCAGCGCCTACATCGTCGAAGGCATCCACGCCCAGCGTCTGCAGCCGATTCTTGATGTGGCGATGGCACGCTTCGAAAGTGACCAGGCCTTGCGCGCGCAATTGCAGGCCCGTGACCAGCAACTGGCCGAGCGCAAGCGCATCGAACTGGCCAAGGGTTTGTTGATGAAAATGAAGGACTGCAACGAAGAAGAGGCCTACACCCTGATGCGCCGCCAGGCCATGAGCCGCCAGCAGAAACTGATTCAGGTGGCGGAGCAGATTATTGCCATGAGTGAGTTGCTGGGCTGAGGCGTTCTCACCGCTGAAGAGCCCCTCACCCTAGCCCTCTCCCGGAGGGAGAGGGAACCGATTGGGGGATGCTCGGGAAATACGCCGACCTGCAATTTCTTTTGTGAATCCATAATCGCCTCGGTCGTTCAAGTCGCTGTATTCGTTGGAACAACATGGTCAGTCCCCTCTCCCTCCGGGAGAGGGCTAGGGTGAGGGGCTTTTGCTTTTCAGCTTTTGGCACAAATCTCGCTATGTAATCCGCACAGGTAACCAACGGCGGTTGCCCCACCTACGACAAAGACGTCGCTCACCCCCTTCGCCCCCGGCGAATCAGGGAGCGGCGGTTTTGCGTTTTGGCCCCAGTGAACGGGGCCGGGGGGGCGGCCGTGAGGCGCTCCACCTGCTGTGCATGACTCCTTTCGAGACTCTTTTCAGCCGAGGTGCGCGATGAATTCAAGCTTCTGGAAATCCGGCCATACCCCGACCCTGTTCGCGGCCTTCCTGTATTTCGACCTGAGCTTCATGGTCTGGTACCTGCTCGGCCCGCTGGCCGTGCAAATTGCCGCCGCCCTGCACCTGCCCACCCAGCAACGCGGCCTCGTCGTCGCCACGCCGATTCTGGCGGGGGCGGTGTTGCGCTTTGCCATGGGCATGCTCGCCGATCGCCTGTCGCCGAAGACCGCCGGGCTGATCGGTCAGGTCATCGTCATCTGCGCACTGTTCGGCGCGTGGAAACTGGGTATCCACAGTTATGAACAGGCGCTGATCCTCGGCCTGTTCCTCGGCATGGCCGGCGCGTCGTTTGCCGTGGCCCTGCCGCTGGCGTCGCAATGGTACCCGCCAGAACATCAGGGCAAAGCCATGGGCATCGCCGGCGCGGGCAACTCCGGCACTGTGTTCGCCGCACTGCTCGCGCCGGTAATTGCTGCAGCGTTCGGCTGGAGCAACGTTTTCGGATTTGCCCTGATCCCGCTGGTCCTGACTCTGGTGCTGTTTGCCTGGCTGGCGAAAAACGCTCCGCAACGGCCGAAAGCGAAAGCCATGGCCGACTACTTCAAGGCCCTCGGTGATCGCGACAGCTGGTGGTTCATGTTTTTCTACAGCGTCACCTTCGGCGGCTTCATCGGCCTGGCCAGCGCCCTGCCCGGTTACTTCAACGATCAATACGGTCTGAGCCCGGTGACCGCCGGCTACTACACCGCGGCCTGCGTGTTCGGCGGCAGCCTGATGCGACCGTTGGGTGGTGCGCTGGCCGATCGCTTCGGTGGCATCCGCACCTTGCTGGCGATGTACACCGTTGCCGCCATCTGCATCGCCGCCGTCGGCTTCAACCTGCCAAGTTCCTACGCGGCGCTGGCGCTTTTCGTCTGCACCATGCTCGGTTTGGGCGCAGGCAACGGTGCGGTTTTCCAACTGGTGCCGCAGCGTTTTCGTCTGGAGATCGGCGTGATGACCGGGCTGATCGGTATGGCCGGCGGTATTGGCGGCTTCGCCCTGGCGGCGGGCATGGGCGCGATCAAGCAAAGCACCGGCAGCTATCAACTGGTGCTGTGGTTGTTCGCCAGCCTCGGTGTGTTGGCGTGGTTTGGCCTGCACGGCGTCAAGCGTCGCTGGAGAACCACTTGGGGTTCGGCGGCAGTAACGGCGGCGCGAGTCTGAGGCTTCAATGGCCCTGCAACTGAGTTTCGCCGAAGCCAGCGCCATCGGCCCGCGCGCGGAGAATCAGGACGCCCTGCGTGCGGTGACACCGGCGCCAGCCTTGGCGCTGAGCAAGGGTTTTCTGTTCGCCATCGCCGACGGCGTCAGTCAATGCGCCGACGGCGGCCTCGCCGCGCGTTCGACCTTGCAGGCGCTGGCACTGGACTACTACGCCACGCCGGAAACCTGGAGCGTGGCCCAGGCGCTGGATCGATTGCTGCTCGCGCAAAACCGCTGGCTGCAGGCCAATGGCGGCGGGCAACCGCTGCTGACCACGGTCAGCGCGCTGGTGATGCGCGGTCGGCGCTTCACCCTCGCGCATGTCGGCGATTGCCGGGTCTATCGCTGGCATGCCGAGCGGTTGCAGCGCATCAGCGAGGATCACGTCTGGGAGCAACCGGGCATGCAGCATGTGCTCAAACGTGCGCTCGGGCTCGATCAGCATCTGGTGCTGGACTTCCTCGACGGCGAACTGCGTGAGGGCGAAAGCTTCGTGCTGCTTAGCGACGGCGTCTGGCCGACCTTGGGCGACACCGCAATCGCGGCGGTTCTGCGTGATCAGCCGGATCTGCACAGCGCGGCGCACACTCTGGTCAACGCCGCGCATCTGGCCGGCAGTCAGGACAACGCCAGTGCCCTGCTGGTGCGCGTCGATGCGCTGGGCGAATCGAACATCGGCGATGCGCTGGTGCAACTGCAGCAATGGCCGCTGCCGCCAGCGCTGAAACCCGGACAAGCTTTCGAAGGCTGGCAGGTGCAGAGCATCGTCGGCCAGAGCCAGCAATCGCTGCTGTATCGCGTGCTCGATGGTCATGGCCAGCCGTGGCTGTTGAAGACCTTGCCGACGCGCCTGGCCGACGATCCACAGGCCGGGCAAGCGCTGCTGTCCGAGGAATGGTTCCTCAAGCGCGTGGCCGGCCGGCATTTTCCGCAAATCCATGCCTGCACCCAGCGTCAGCATTTGTACTACGTGATGCGCGAATATGCCGGGACGACGTTGGCCGTAGCGTTTCAACACGGCGGCCCGCTGCCATTGGCGCAATGGCAGGACATCGCCGAGCGCCTGCTGCGCGCGGTGGGGCTGTTGCATCGGCGGCAAATTCTGCACCGCGATATCAAACCGGAAAATCTCCTGCTGGGTGATGATGGCGAGCTGCGCTTGCTGGATTTCGGGCTGGCTTATTGCCCGGGCTTGTCGGAAGACGCGCCGGCGACATTGCCGGGAACGCCAAGCTTCATTGCTCCGGAAGCGTTTCGCGGTGAGCGGCCCAGTGCGCCGCAGGATCTGTATTCAGTTGGCGTCACCCTTTATTACCTGCTCACCGGGCATTTTCCCTACGGCGAGATCGAAGCTTTCCAGCGGCCCCGGTTTGGCGTGCCGGTCAGTGCCAGTCGCTATCGACCGGACTTGCCGGAATGGCTGGCGCAGAGTCTGGAACGCGGCGTCGCAGCCGATCCGCAGCAACGCTTTGAAACCGCTGAAGAGTGGTTGCTGGTGCTGGAACAGGGTGAGCGCCGCAGCCTGAGCGTGCGACCCCGGCCTTTACTGGAGCGGGAGCCATTGAAGGTCTGGCGGAGCATGGCCTTGGTGGCGTTGCTGGGGAATATCGTGCTGCTGGTTTTGTTGTTTCATGGCTGAGACCGTGTTGCGGCGATCGCGAGCAGGCTCACTCCTACAATTTGGAATGCGTTCCCCTGTAGGAGTGAGCCTGCTCGCGATGGCGCCAGACCTGACACCGCAAACCCTCCATAGATAACGCGCCACGAACGAGCAATACGCCTCGATTCGGTGCAGAAAACGTACGTGAGCTGTAGGAAAAGCCCAATAAATCCGCGCATCCCCAAGTTGGCACAACCACTGCATTACCCCAATCACCACACATAAAGCCCAACCTTCAACGACGAAGGCTGCGCTTCCCGAGAGAACGGGACCAGGACAAAGGCGTCCTCGCTAGGCAACTAGCGGGACGCCTTTTTTTGTTTGCGCGAAATTTGTCGAGCAAGGCCCGACGGCCCACCAGAGGCCAGCCGCAGCTCCCGGAGAACCTGATGAAAAAACTCAAACTGGTGATGATCGGCAACGGCATGGCCGGGGTGCGTACCCTGGAAGAACTGCTCAAGCTGAGCGACGAACTCTACGACATCACCGTCTTCGGCGCCGAACCGCACACCAACTACAACCGCATCCTGCTGTCGCCGGTGCTGGCCGGTGAGCAGACATTCGAAGAGATCGTCCTCAACGACCTCGACTGGTACCTGGAAAACAACATCAAGTTGCTGCTCAACCGCAAAGTCGTGGAGATCGACCGGGTCAAACGCCGGGTAATCGCCGAGGACGGCACCGAGGCCGAATACGATCGCCTGCTGATCGCCACCGGCTCGACCCCGTTCATTCTGCCAATCCCCGGCAACACTTTGCAGGGCGTGATCGGCTACCGCGACATTGCCGATACCCAGGCCATGATCGACACCGCCAGGACCCACAAACACGCCGTGGTCATCGGCGGCGGTCTGCTCGGCCTCGAAGCGGCCAACGGCCTGATGCTGCGCGGCATGCACGTCACCGTGGTGCACCTCGGCGAATGGCTGCTGGAGCGGCAACTGGACAAGACCAGCGGCCAGTTGCTGCAATCAGCGCTGGAATCCCGTGGCCTGCATTTCCGCCTGTGCGAACAGACCCAGGCCTTGCACGACGCCGGCAATGGCCGGGTCGGCTCGGTGCAGTTCAAGAACGGCGACATCATCCCTGCGGATCTGGTGGTGATGGCCGCTGGCATCCGCCCCAACACGGAACTGGCGGAAAAGGCCGGCATACCGTGCAATCGCGGGATTCTGGTCAACGACACCCTGCAAACCTACGACCCGCGCATCTACGCGATCGGCGAATGCGCCAGCCATCGCGGCATCGCCTACGGCCTGGTTGCGCCGTTGTTCGAACAGGCCAAGGTCTGCGCCAACCACCTCGCTCAACTCGGCTTCGCTCGCTATCAAGGTTCGGTGACTTCGACCAAATTGAAAGTCACCGGTATCGACCTGTTTTCCGCCGGCGACTTCATGGGCGGCGAAGGCACCGAGACCATCACCCTCTCGGACCCGATCGGCGGCGTGTACAAAAAACTGGTGATCAAGGATGACGTGCTGGTCGGCGCTTGTCTGTACGGCGATACGGCAGATGGCGGTTGGTATTTCCGGCAGATTCGTGAGAATCACGCCATCGGTGAGATCCGCGATCACTTGATGTTCGGCGAAAACGCTTTAGGCGACGTAGGACATCAGGGCCAGGACAAAGCCATGGTCATGGCGGACAGCGCCGAAGTCTGCGGCTGCAATGGTGTGTGCAAGGGCACCATCGTCAAGGCGATTCAGGAACACGGTCTGTTCAGCGTCGATGAAGTGAAAAAACACACCAAGGCCGCCAGCTCCTGCGGTTCCTGCGCCGGGCTGGTCGAGCAGATCCTGATCAATACCGTGGGTGGCGCGGCGGACGTCAAACCGAAAAGCGAAAAAGCCATCTGCGGTTGCAGCGATCTCAACCACGGGCAGATTCGCCAGGCGATCCGCCAGGAACATCTGCTGACCATCGCCGAGACCATGAGCTACCTCAACTGGCGCACGCCGAACGGCTGCGCGACCTGCCGCCCGGCGCTCAACTATTACCTGATTTCCACCTGGCCCGGCGAAGCCAAGGACGATCCGCAATCGCGCCTGATCAACGAACGCGCCCACGCCAACATCCAGAAGGACGGCACCTATTCGGTGGTGCCACGGATGTGGGGCGGCGTGACCAACCCGTCGGAACTGCGGCGCATCGCTGATGTGGCCGATAAGTACAACGTGCCGATGGTCAAGGTCACCGGCGGTCAGCGCATTGACTTGCTGGGGATCAAGAAGCAGGACCTGCCCGGCGTCTGGAAAGACCTCGACATGCCGTCCGGCCACGCCTACGGCAAATCCATCCGCACGGTGAAAACCTGCGTCGGCAGCGAATTCTGCCGCTTCGGTACACAGAACTCGACGCAACTGGGCATCGAGCTCGAGCACGATCTGTTCAACATGTGGTCGCCGCACAAAGTGAAGCTGGCTGTGTCCGGTTGCCCACGCAACTGCTCGGAAGCGGGCATCAAGGACGTAGGAATTATCGGCGTAGACTCCGGCTGGGAGATGTACATCGGTGGCAACGGCGGAATCAAGACCGAAGTCGCCGAGTTCTTCGTCAAACTGAAAACCGCCGAAGAAGTCCGCGAATACAACGGCGCGTTCCTGCAGCTCTACCGCGAAGAAGCCTTCTACCTCGAGCGCACCGTGCACTACCTGCAACGGGTCGGCATGGAGCACATCAAGAAAAACGTGCTCGAAGACGCCGAGCGGCGCAAGGCCTTGAACGAGCGCCTGCAATTCTCCCTGTCGTTCGAACAGGACCCATGGAAAGAACGCCTGGCGCAGCCGCAACTGAAGAAAGAATTCGACGTGATCCCTGTGAAAAACCTGGAGGTGCCGGCATGAACTGGCTCGATATCTGCGCGCTGGAAGAGATCAACGCCCTCGGATCGCGGATCATTGCCGGGCCGAAAGGTGACATCGCGATTTTTCGTACAAGCGACGATGAGGTTTTCGCCCTTGATGACCGTTGCCCGCACAAGGGCGGGCCGCTGTCGCAAGGACTGATCTACGGCAAACGTGTGGCGTGCCCGCTGCACAACTGGCAGATCGACCTCGAAACCGGCGAAGCCCAGGCACCGGATATCGGCTGTGCCCACCACCATCCGGCGCGAGTCGAGAATGGTCGGGTGCAACTGGCCCTGCGGGACGCCATCTGATGAACCGCCAGACGACCGCCTCGACCTGCTGTTACTGCGGGGTCGGCTGCGGCGTGCTGATCGAGCATGACGGCGAGCGCATCCTCGGCGTCAGCGGCGATCCGGCGCACCCGGCCAACTTCGGCAAACTGTGCAGCAAAGGCTCGACGCTGCACCTGACCGGCGACCTCGCCGCCCGCGCCTTGTACCCGGAACTGCGTCTGGGCAAAGGCCTGGCGCGCAGCCGTACTGACTGGGACAGCGCACTGGAACACGCCGCCAACGTGTTTGCCGAAACCATCACCGCACACGGCCCGGACAGCGTAGCGTTCTACATTTCCGGGCAGTTGCTCACCGAGGACTACTACGCCTTCAACAAACTCGCGCGGGCGCGGGTCGGCACCAACAATATCGACAGCAATTCGCGGCTGTGCATGTCCTCGGCGGTGGTCGGCTACAAACGCAGCCTCGGCGCTGACGCACCGCCATGCAGTTACGAAGATCTGGAACTGAGCGACTGCGTGATGATCGTCGGCAGTAACATGGCCTACGCCCATCCGGTACTTTTCCGTCGACTGGAAGAAGCCAAATCCCGTCGTCCGCAGATGAAAGTCATCGTCATTGACCCGCGTCGCACCGACACATGCGATTTGGCTGACCTGCATCTGGCGATTCTTCCGGGCACCGATGTCGCTTTGTTTCATGGGATTTTGCATCTGCTGCTGTGGGAAGACTGGGTCGATCGCGATTTCATCAAGGCGCACACCGAAGGCCTCGGCGAACTTAAAACGCTGGTGCGCGACTACACCCCGCAGATGGTTTCGCAGCTGTGCGGCATCAGCATCGAGCAGTTGCAGCAATGCGCGGAATGGGTCGGCACCGCGCCGAGCTTCCTGTCGCTGTGGTGCATGGGCCTGAACCAGTCCAGCGCCGGCAGCGCGAAAAACAGCGCGCTGATCAACCTGCACCTGGCCACCGGGCAAATCGGCCGTCCCGGTGCAGGACCTTTCTCCCTCACCGGTCAGCCAAACGCCATGGGTGGGCGGGAAACCGGCAGTCTGTCCAACCTGCTACCGGGCCATCGCGACGCCGCCAACCCCGAACATCGCGCCGAGGTGGCGGCATATTGGGGCGTGGAAAGCTTGCCTGAGGCGCCGGGGCTGAGCGCCATCGAACTGTTCGAAAACCTGCGCAGCGGCAAGATCAAGGCGCTGTGGATTGCCTGTACCAACCCGGCGCAATCGATGCCGGATCAGAGCGCAGTTCGCGCAGCGCTTGAGGCCTGTCCCTTTGTGGTATTGCAGGAAGCCTTTCGCACCACCGAGACCGCCGCGTTCGCCGACCTTTTATTGCCCGCCGCCAGTTGGGGCGAGAAGGAAGGCTCGGTGACCAACTCCGAGCGGCGCATTTCCCACGTACGCAAAGCGGTTGTCGCACCGGGCGAAGCGCGGCCGGACTGGGCAATTACCGTGGATTTCGCACGGCGTCTGGAGAAACGTCTGCGTCCTCAGCAGCCGAGCCTGTTCGCCTTCGACCAGCCTTCGCAGTTGTTCGATGAATTCAAATGGCTGACCCAGGGCCGCGACCTGGACCTTTCCGGCATCAGTCATGCGTTGATCGACGAGATCGGCCCGCAGCAATGGCCCTTCCCCGCCGGCGCCCGCCAAGGCACGCCACGCTTGTACGGCGACGGCATTTTTCCCACTGCCAATGGCCGCGCGCAGTTCATTGCCGAGCCGTATCGCGCCGCCAGGGAACAACGCGATGCGCGCTTCCCGCTGACCCTGATCACCGGGCGCCTGCGCGACCAGTGGCACGGCATGAGCCGCACTGGCACCGCGGCGCAGTTGTTCGGTCACGTCAGCGAAGCCGTGCTGAGCCTGCACCCGGACGAGATGCGCCGACATCGTTTGCAGCCCGGCGATCTGATCAATCTGAAAAGCCGTCGTGGTGCCGTGGTTGTCGCGGTCGGCAGCGATGACAGCGTGCGTCCGGGCCAGGCATTTTTGCCGATGCATTGGGGTGACCGTTATCTCAAGGGCGGCGTTAACAACCTGACCCAGCCGGCATTCGATCCGCTGTCCAAGCAACCCGAGCTCAAGCACAGCGGCGTGCGTCTGGAGGCAGTCAACCTGCCATGGCAACTGTTCGCTCTGATCGAGGGTGATGTTCAACGGCATTTCGAGACGCTACGACCGCTGTGCGAGGCGTTTTCCTACGTCAGCCTCAGCCTTGTCGGTCGGGAGCGGCCGGCGTTGCTGATACGCGCGGCACACGCCGAGGCGCCCGATCCACTGTTGCTGGGCGAGATCGACCGGTGCCTGTCGCTGCTGGATGGCCCGGTTCTGGCTTACGACGATCCGCGTCGCGCTATAGGCAAGCGGGTGCGCATCGAAAATGGCCGTATCACCGCCATTCGCCTGGCCGGCGAAACCCTTGCGCAGCACTGGCTGCAGAGCCTTTGGCTGGAGGGCCGCGCCGACCAGCAACTGCGGCGCTGGCTCCTCGCGCCAATGAGCGCACCGCCGGGCGCTGTCGGCGCCATCGCGACTGACAAGACGCTGTGCAATTGCGAAAACGTCAGCCTCAACGCAGTCTGCGCCGGCATCCGCCAGGGCCTGGATCTGCAAGGCCTGAAAAAAACTCTCCGATGCGGTACGCAATGCGGTTCCTGCGTGCCGGAAATCAAGCGTCTGCTGGCTGCCGAAGCGCGGCCGGTCGCGGTCATTCAATGAGGACAACACCATGAATGCGAAAGTCTGGCTGGTGGGCGCTGGCCCTGGCGATCCGGAATTGCTGACGCTCAAGGCAGTGCGCGCGCTGCGCGAAGCCGATGTGGTGATGATCGATGATCTGGTCAATGACGCGGTACTGGAGCACTGCCCCGATGCACGGGTCATTGCCGTCGGCAAACGCGGCGGCTGCCGCTCGACACCGCAGGCATTTATCCATCGGTTGATGTTGCGTTATGCCCGTCAGGGTAAATGCGTGGTGCGGCTCAAGGGCGGCGACCCGTGCATTTTCGGTCGGGGTGGTGAAGAAGCGCAGTGGTTGCGCGAGCGCGGTGTTGAAGTGGAACTGGTCAACGGCATCACCGCTGGGCTGGCCGGGGCGACGCAATGTGATATTCCGCTGACGTTGCGGGGCGTGGCGCGCGGGGTGACGTTGGTGACTGCGCACACCCAGGATGACAGCCAGTTGAACTGGCAGGCATTGGCGCAAGGAGGGACGACGCTGGTGATCTATATGGGGGTGGCCAAACTGGGCGAGATTCGCGACCAGCTGTTGGCGGGAGGGATGGCGGCGGATACGCCGGTGGCGATGATCGAAAATGCCTCGTTGGCGCATCAGCGGGAGTGTCGCAGTGATCTGAGCGCAATGGCTGAGGATGCCTCAGCGTTCGAGTTGAAGAGCCCGGCGATTCTGGTGATTGGTGCAGTGGCGGCTGTTGCGGCAGTTGTTGAAGAGCAAAAGATCGCAGCCTTCGGCAGCTCCTGCACGGCGTACGACGTGCAAGCGCTTTAAGCTTAGAGGCCAAATCGCAGACAAAGAAAAGCCCGGCCTGAGCCGGGCTTTTCCATGAGCGGCAGCTAATTACTTAGCTTGAGCTTCAACCTGCGCTTCTACGCGACGGTTTACAGCGCGGCCAGCGTCAGTTTTGTTGTCAGCAACTGGGCGGGATTCGCCGTAGCCAACAGACTGAACGCGGGACGATTCAACACCGTACTGGTTGGTCAGAACCTGCTTAACGGCGTTTGCACGACGCTCGGACAGTTTCTGGTTGTAAGCGTCAGGACCGACGGAGTCAGTGTGACCTTCAACAGTAGTGGTGGTGGATGGGTACTGCTTCATGAAGTCAGCCAGGTTTTTGATGTCGCCGTAGCTGTTAGGCTTGACTACCGACTTGTCGAAGTCGAATTTCACGTCCAGCTCAACACGAACAACTTCAGCAACTGCTGGGCAGCCATCAGCGTCAACGGTTACGTTGGCTGGGGTGTCCGGGCACTTGTCAACGTTGTCGCAAACGCCATCGTTGTCGCTGTCGGAGCAGACTTCAGCAGGTGCTGGAACTGGAGCAGCAGCTGGTTTGGAGCCGCCACCGAAGTTCACACCGATACCGACGCTAGGAGCCCACTCGGTGTCGCCCTGGTCGATGTTGTACTGAGCTTCAACGCCGGCACGGGCGTAGAAGTTCTCGGTGAAGTACAGCTTGGCACCGCCGCCAACGTTGGCGAAAGTGGAACGGTTACGACCGTTCGAACCGTTCTGGTCGATGCTCTGGTCAGAGAAACCGGCCGAAACGTATGGACGAATCATGTCGCCTGGGTTGTTGAAGTGGTACAGAGCGTCCAGAGCGGTGTTAGCGCCTTTGACGTTCTTGCCATCGTCGGCACGTACGTTGTGCACTTCGTCGTAGCCCAGACGCAGTTCAACGTCGTCGGTCAGGAAGTAACCGATCGAACCGCCGAACAGGTTGCCGTTGTTCTTGAAGTTACGAGCGCTGTCGAATTGTTCTTTCTTAGCGAAGCCTTCGATTTCAACTGCGCCTTGGCCTTGTGCCAGAGCGCCGAACGAAGTGGCGGCAATCAGAGAACCAATGGCCAAGCCCAAGGTGTTTTTCAGTTTCATCCGTTAAATCCCCATCTGGTGATTGTGAAGCAGTCCCGCAAACCGGGGGACAACTCGGCGGCAAGTCTATCAGAACTTGCCTACACGTAAGAGATATTTGCGCTGAACTAAGTTTCAGCAATGCCTGCAAATTTCTCACGCAATTTATCTAGAGCGCGTTTGTAACGCATTTTTGTCGCACTCAAACCCATGTGCATGATGTCTGCGATCTCCTGAAACTCCAGCTCTGCGACAAATCGTAGCACCAGAATTTCGCGGTCAATCGGATTCACATACACCAGCCAGCGATCAAGCCCACCCTTCTCCTCCGGCTTCGGCGCCTTTTCTTCAGACGCTTCTTCAAGAGGGTCCAGACTGAGAGCGTCCATCAAGCGACGCTTACGCCGTTCCTTCCGATACTGCGTGATGCATTCGTTGTAAGTGATGCTGTAAAGCCAGGTTTTGAACTTCGATTTCCCCTCGAAGTTCTTCAGGCCGTACAGCACCTTCAGCATCACTTCCTGACAGACATCGTCTGCGTCGCGATCGTTCCCAAGATATCTCGCGCAGACGTTAAATAATGTTCGCTGGTAACGCCGCATCAACTCTTCGTAGGCGCGCGTTACGTGAAACAGCTCGGTATGCGAGCGCGCGACCAACTCCTCATCAGAGAGCTCGCGGGGGTCGTAGCGCGTGGATAGCGGTTGGGCTTTATTCAAAACAAGTCGTGCCGACAGTCAGGTCAATGTCCGCCACAACCAGCCTCGGCTGGCATTTTGCGGCGGCATACATTAGCAGGGTTTGCCGGTTTAGCGGCTACTCACATGCTGTTCCAGCAGGATCCGATTGGAGAGAGAGACTAGCTCACCCTCATCGGTCAGCAATGTGGTTTTAACCGTGCCGATCTCTTCGATCTGGCCTTCGACCTCGCCAACACGCACTTGTTGCCCAACCTCGTACAGCTCACGCACATAGATTCCCGCAAGAATCTGACCGGCGATTTCCCGGCTTCCCAATCCCATGGCCAGCGCAACTGCCAGACCAACGGTAATCAATACGATGACAATGACATGGTTCAGCAGGTCAGTCTTGACCTCAAGCTGACTGATCGCAACCGAGATACTGATGATGATCACCAGCCCCTGCGCAATGCGTCCCAGCCCGGAAGCGTAGTCCAGGCCTACGCCTTCTGCCGCCCCGCGCACCAGTCCGTTGGCCAATTGCGCCAGCAGGACACCGACCAGCAACACCAGCGCGGCGCCGAAAACCTTCGGCAGATACAACGCCAGCATGTCCAGCGTAGCTGAAACTCGCTCAAGGCCAAGGGATTCTGCCGCGGAAACCAGAAAAATCAGCAGAACGAACCAGTAGACGATTTTACCGATCAATGTCGAGATTGGCACCTGCAGCCCGGCGCGCGACATCAATTTGGTCAACCCGGTGCCGCCCATCAGGCGATCGAGGCCCAGTTTGGCGAGCAATTTCGAGAGCAAGGTGTCGAGCAGTTTGGCCACGACGAAACCCAGCAGCAGCACGACCAGTGCGCCGAACAGGTTCGGAATGAAATTAGCGACTTTGGTCCACAACGCAGTCATTGCAGTGACGAGGCTCTGAGTCCAGAGATCAAGTTCCATATTCAATCAGCCTTATCAGCAGTGCGAGCAGTGGTTTTACGAAGACGGGAAACCGGCGAGACATGCGCCGAGCCATTGTTCAGGGCGATCATCAGCGCGGGCAGCCAGCGGCCCAGCAGGCTGAACAGATCACCGGCGCCGACCTGGCGGTTGGCGGTTTTGAGTACGCGGCCCAGGCACGCATCGTCGTCGCGGCTGGACGGCGAAGCGTTGAGCATGTCGCGTAGAGACTGTTCAAACGGATCGTGCATACGCACCTCTCGTGATGTCTGTGAAAGACGCGGGCAGATTTGCTCGGGTCACATGCGCCATGTTCACACCCAGCGCAAACGGCGGAACAACCACCACTGGCCGAACGCCAGGGCGAGCACCGTCAGGCAGGCAATCAGGAAACCATAAGGGCTTTCGGCGAACGGAATACCGCCGACATTGATACCCAGCAGACCGGTGATGAAACTCATCGGCAAAAAGATGCAGGTAATGATGCCGAAGCGGTACATGGTGCGATTCATGTGCACGCTCAAACGCCGGTCTTCGGCCTCCAGCACAAGCCCCACGCGCTCTCGGGTCAGTTCGAGCTCCTCGAGATAGCGGGTCAGACTGTTGTTCAATTCGTTCCAGTAGTCGGCATCGTCTTCGACGAACCACGGCAGTTTTATCCGCGTCAGCTGTCCGAAAATATCCCGCTGCGGCGCGAGAAAACGCTTCAGCCCGGCCGCTCTGCGACGGATGTGCAAAATGGCGCCATGCTCGGGAGTGTACCGTTCGTCGGCGTCGAGTTTTTCTTCCTCTTCATCGACCACTTCCGACAGGCACGTGACCAGATCCTGCACTTTATTGGTGAGGAACTGCGCCAGATACAGCATCAATTCGGAGGACGTCTTAGGACCTTTGCCCTCACCCAGCAGCGCCAGCAACTCATCGGTTGCGCGCAACGGGCGCAAACGCAGGGAAATCACGCGTTGGGCAGCAGCGAAAATCCGCACCGAGACCATGTCTTCCGGTTCGGCCCCGGGGTTGAGGTTGACCCCGCGCAGAAACAGCAGCAGCTCGGAGTCCGGCAATGGCAAAAGCCGCGGCCGGGTGTTCTCTTCCAGCAGCAGATCACAGGTGAATTCATTGAGCCCGCTGGATTTGCGCAGCCAGGTCCGGGTCTGCGGATGGCTGCGATCCCAGTGCAGCCACAGGCTTTCATGGGCCTGCAGTTGCAAATCGTCGAGTTCAGTCCGGGCTATCGAACGCGCACCGCCCTTACCGTCCAGCACCAGGGCATGCACCAGCCCCCACTGCGCGTTTTCTTCCTCGAACATCCGCATCCCTTGTCGAAAATCTTATTCAGGCATTTTCAGCGGGCTCGGCGAAACGATCACGCCGTTGTTGTCCGCATAAATGTACTGGCCCGGGTGAAACGTCACGCCGGCGAAAGTCACCGGGACGTTGAGGTCGCCAATGCCGCGCTTGTCGGTTTTCATCGGGTGGCTGGCCAGGGCCTGCACGCCGAGATCGGTCTGCGCAATGACGTCGACATCACGGATGCAACCGTAGATGACCAGCCCTTCCCAACCGTTCTGCGCGGCCTTGGCGGCAATCATGTCGCCCAACAGGGCGCGGCGCAGCGAACCGCCGCCATCAACCACCAGCACTTTGCCTTTACCGCTCAGTTCTGCCTGCGCCTTGACCAGCGAGTTGTCTTCGAAGCACTTGATGGTCACGATTTCGCCGCCGAAGGAATCACGGCCGCCGAAATTGCTGAACATCGGTTCCAGCACCTGCACCAGCTCCGGGTAGGCGTCGCACAGATCAGGCGTAAGGTAATGTTCCATCGAAAAACTCCTGTAAAAAGGAAGACGATCAAGGATGCCGCATGCTGATGAGACGAGTTCCGGCGGTCGCTGTTTACCTTAGTCCATGCCATGGTCGCTGACGCAACCTGAACAAACCCTGAAACGTAATCGCTAAACAGTCACGAAATATGACCAGAACCGCACAATGCGTCATATCTTAGCCGCAAGCCAGGCCGAACGGAACGCCCCTCAGACGGCAGCGGCCAGATTCGCTGCCTGCCCCGGCAACGGTGTCTGCTGATCGCTCAGCCAGCGCGCCACCAGCGGCCACACCTCAGCCTGCGCTGCTTTGCTTACCAGCATTTCGACGTGGCCGAAATTATCCGAGAAGCCTTGCTCACGGCCCAGGTTGATGAACTGCTTGTGCTCGGAGCCGATCTGCTCGAACAGCTTGCGGCAGGCCCACGCCGGATCCTGATGATCCCCCGCTGCCGTCACGGCCAGCACCGGCACCTGAACCTCGGCGAGCCCGGCCCACCAATCCTTGTCCTTGTCGCCAAAGCGGCCGAACAAGCCGTACCAGCGCATGCTTTCGATGGCCAGACCGATCGGCTCATCTTCCGGGCCACGTTTGAGGCGTGAGCCGGACAATTGCGCGAAGCGCTTGAGAATAAAGCGCCCGCCCCACTCCACCGGTGGAATCTTCAGTGGCCAACAGGTGCGGCTGACCTGCGTGCCGAAAAACGCCGCCGAGGCCACTGCCGGTTCGCCAAGGTATTCCCCACCGAGTGCGGCCGCCAGTGTGATGCCACCCAGAGAATGGCCGATCCAGTGGGGGATCTGACCGCTCTGCTCGCGAACGAACGCGGCAATTGCCGGCAGGTCGTAGCGGGCATAATCGGCAACGCGGTTGCGCCGGTAGTCTTCGTTACGCTGAGACAGGCCGTGACCGCGCATTTCCGGGATCCACACGTCGAAGCCCAGCCGCGTCAGATACGCGCCGAGCCCGAGGCCTTTGGGGGAAAACCAGAAGCGCCGATTGGAAAAGCTGCCATGCAACAGGATCACCGGCACGCCGCGTGGCGCCGAGTCATCGGCCATGCCCAGGCGGGTGACAGCGATCTCCACGGACCAGTCCGGACTATTGCCGGGTTTCAATCGATAGATGTCTTCGCTCAGATCGCCGCGCCGCTCGGCGCTGATCAGCGCGACAGGAAACAGGTTGCTGCTGCTTTGCATAATGCTCTTGCACAAAAAAGGGCGGCATCCAATGGAGCCCGCCCTACTTCAATCTCAAGGCCCGGCCCCTTGTAGGAGTGAGCCTGCTCGCGATGGCGGTGTGTCATTCGAATCACTGCTGACTGTCATGACGCTATCGCGAGCAGGCTCACTCCTACAGGGGACGCGGCCCGTTCACATGTTGATCAAGCCTGCGCCTGACCTTCGGCGAGGAAGAACCAGGTTTCCAGCACGGTGTCCGGGTTCAGCGACACGCTTTCGATGCCCTGTTCCATCAGCCACTTGGCCAGATCCGGATGGTCGGAAGGACCCTGACCGCAGATGCCGATGTACTTGCCGGCCTTGTTGCACGCCTGAATGGCGTTGGCCAACAGCTTCTTCACCGCCGGATTACGCTCGTCGAACAAGTGAGCGATGATCCCCGAGTCGCGATCCAGACCCAGCGTCAGTTGGGTCAGGTCGTTGGAGCCAATCGAGAAACCGTCGAAGAATTCGAGGAATTCCTCGGCCAGAATCGCGTTGGATGGCAGTTCGCACATCATGATCACGCGCAGACCGTTTTCGCCGCGCTTCAAGCCATTTTCGGCGAGCAGATCGACCACCTGGCTGGCTTCGCCGAGAGTCCGGACGAACGGCACCATGATTTCCACGTTGGTCAGGCCCATCTCGTTGCGCACACGCTTCAGCGCGCGGCATTCGAGTTCGAAGCAGTCGCGGAACGATTCGCTGATGTAACGCGAAGCGCCACGGAAGCCGAGCATCGGGTTTTCTTCTTCCGGCTCGTAGAGCTTGCCGCCGATCAGGTTGGCGTATTCGTTGGACTTGAAGTCCGACAAGCGCACGATGACTTTTTTCGGCGTGAACGCAGCAGCCAGGGTGCTGATGCCTTCCACCAGTTTGTCGACGTAGAAGTCGACCGGGTCGCTGTAACCGGCGATGCGCTTGTCGACGCTGTCCTTGATGTCCTGCGGCAGGCCGTCGTAGTTCAACAGCGCTTTCGGGTGCACGCCGATCATGCGGTTGATGATGAATTCCAGACGCGCCAGACCGACGCCGGCGTTCGGCAACTGCGCGAAGTCGAAAGCGCGATCCGGGTTGCCGACGTTCATCATGATCTTGAACGGCAGCTCCGGCATGGCATCGACGGAGTTCTTCTTGATGTCGAAGCCCAACTCGCCTTCGAAGATGTAACCGGTATCGCCTTCGGCGCAGGACACGGTGACGCCCTGGCCATCCTTCAGCAGTTGGGTAGCGTTGCCGCAACCGACCACCGCCGGAATGCCCAGCTCGCGAGCGATGATCGCCGCGTGGCAGGTACGCCCGCCACGGTTGGTCACGATGGCGCTGGCGCGCTTCATCACCGGTTCCCAGTCCGGGTCGGTCATGTCGGAGACCAGCACGTCGCCCGGCTGGACCTTGTCCATTTCGGAAACGTCTTTGATGATCCGCACTTTGCCGGCGCCGATGCGCTGGCCGATCGCGCGACCTTCCACCAGCACAGTGCCGGTTTCCTTGAGCAGGTAACGTTCCATGACGTTGGCCTGGGTGCGGCTTTTCACGGTTTCCGGACGCGCCTGGACGATGTACAGCTTGCCGTCGTCACCGTCCTTGGCCCACTCGATGTCCATCGGACAGCCGTAGTGCTTCTCGATGATCATCGCCTGTTTGGCCAGCTCGCTGACTTCGGCGTCGGTCAGGCAGAAACGCGCGCGTTCGGCCTTGTCGACGTCGACGGTCTTGACCGAACGCCCGGCCTTGGCCTCGTCGCCGTAGATCATCTTGATGGCTTTGCTGCCCAGGTTGCGCCGCAGGATGGCCGGACGACCGGCCTCCAGCGTGCCTTTGTGCACATAGAATTCATCCGGGTTGACCGCGCCTTGTACGACGGTTTCGCCCAGGCCGTAGGCGCCGGTGATGAACACCACGTCACGGAAACCCGATTCGGTATCGAGGGTGAACATTACGCCGGCGGTGCCGGTTTCCGAACGTACCATGCGCTGCACGCCAGCGGACAGGGCGACCAGTTTATGGTCGAAGCCCTGGTGCACGCGGTAGGAAATCGCACGGTCGTTGAACAGCGAAGCGAACACCTCTTTGGCGGCGCGGATAACGTTTTCCACACCACGGATGTTCAGGAAGGTTTCCTGCTGACCGGCGAAGGAAGCGTCCGGCAGGTCTTCTGCGGTGGCGGAAGAACGCACGGCCACGGCCACGTCAGGGTTGCCGGCCGACAGCGCGGCGAACGCGGTGCGGATCTCGGTGTTGAGTTTTTCCGGGAACTCGGCGTCCATGATCCATTGGCGGATCTGTGCGCCGGTCTTGGCCAGGGCATTGACGTCGTCGACGTCGAGCGCGTCGAGGGCCTTGTGGATCTGCTCGTTCAGGCCGCTCAGTTCGAGGAAGTCACGATAGGCCTGAGCCGTCGTGGCGAAGCCGCCGGGGACCGAAACACCGGCGCCTGCCAGGTTACTGATCATCTCGCCCAGGGATGCGTTCTTGCCCCCCACATGCTCAACATCGTGTTTGCCGAGCTTATCGAGGGAAACTACGTACTCTACCAAGGTGATCTCTCCACTAACTGTGTTGGAAAAGCTCAGAAACCGGCGGCCCGGGGGAGCCTTGGCCGGTTGTATGGCCTGGACCTGGAAAATAAGTGAGAATGCGGGCCAATGGCGGCCGGCAAATCGCGCCTATCATATCCAAGAATGCTCATTAGTCTAAGGCCCAAGGTGCAAATGAAACGATCTGCTTTCTTCATCTCCGATGGCACCGGCATTACCGCCGAAACCCTGGGTCAAAGCCTCTTGGCGCAGTTCGAAAACATTACCTTCAGCAAGTTCACGCGGCCCTACATCGACAGCGTGGAAAAAGCGCGGGCCATGGTACAACAAATCAACAAAGCCGCTGAAACCGACGGCTTTCGGCCGATCATCTTCGACACCATCGTCAATCAGGACATTCGTGAGATTCTCGCAACGTCCAATGGTTTCATGATCGACATTTTCTCGACCTTCCTCGCGCCGCTCGAACAGGAGCTCACCGAGCACTCTTCCTACACCGTGGGCAAGTCCCACTCCATCGGGCACAACTCCAATTACATGGAGCGCATCGAGGCGGTGAACTTCGCCCTCGACAACGATGACGGCGCGCGCACCCACTATTACGACAAAGCCGATCTGATACTAGTGGGCGTGTCGCGATGCGGCAAAACCCCGACGTGTCTGTACATGGCCATGCAGTTCGGCATCCGCGCGGCCAACTATCCGCTGACCGAAGACGACATGGAGCGCCTGACCCTGCCGACGGCGCTGCGCGCCCATCAGCACAAGCTGTTCGGCCTGACCATCGACCCGGACCGCCTCACTGCGATTCGCAACGAGCGCAAGCCCAACAGCCGCTATTCGAGCTACGCCCAGTGCGAATTCGAAGTGCGCGAAGTGGAAAACCTGTTCCGCCGCGAGAACATCCCGCACATCAATTCCACGCATTTTTCCGTGGAAGAGATTTCGGCGAAGATTCTCGTGGAGAAAGGGGTTGAGCGGCGGTTCAAGTAGTCCGGCGTCCCCTGATCTGGCACCTTCGCGAGCAGGCTCGCTCCCACAATGGACCTGCATCGTAACGACTGTGGGAGCGAGCCTGCTCGCGAAGAACGATAACGCGGTCTGTCAGAGCACAAACAGGTCGATGAATCGATTCACCGGCGTGGCTTCAAGCCGCGCCTGATCCTCGCACAGCGCAAAAATCTCAGCGCAGCGCTGGCCAGCGAAACGCGTGGCGAGGTTGGTCTTGAACTTGTCCTCCAGCAACGGAATGCCTTCGGCGCGACGGCGGCGATGGCCGATCGGGTATTCCACCACCACGTTTTCGGTGCTGCTGCCGTCCTTGAAAAACACCTGCACGGCATTGGCAATCGAGCGTTTGTCGGCTTCGAGGTATTCGCGGGTGAACCGTGGTTCTTCGACGATGACCATTTTCTCGCGCAACACATCAATGATCGGGTGCGCCTTGTGGAAGTCGTCTTCGTAGTGCTCGGCCACCAGGTTGCCAAATGCCAGCGGCACGGCGGTCATGTATTGCAGACAATGGTCGCGGTCGGCAGCGTTGGCCAGCGGGCCGACCTTGGAAATGATGCGGATCGCCGATTCGTGGGTGGTGATGACGATGCGGTCGATCTCGTGCAGGCGATTGCGCACCTGCGGATGCAAGGTCACCGCCGCCTCGCAGGCGGTCTGCGCATGGAATTCGGCGGGGAAGCTGATCTTGAACAGGACGTTTTCCATCACGTAACTGCCAAACGGCCGGGAAAAACTGAAAGCGCGCTTCTCTTCGGACTTGAGCGCCAGATCGTTGTTGGTGTGGCTGAACGATACGTCATAAAAGCCCCATTGCTTCGCGCTCAGCACCCCGGGAATGCCCATCTCGCCGCGCATGGCGATGTCGGCCAGCCTTACACCGCGACTCGCCGCATCCCCCGCCGCCCAGGATTTCCGCGAGCCGGCGTTGGGCGCATGCCGATAGGTGCGCAGCGCCTGACCGTCGGCGAAGGCATGGGACAGCGCCGCCAACAGCTGCTCGCGATTGGCTCCCATCAGTCTGGCGCTGACGGCAGTTGAAGCGACTTTCACCAGCATGACGTGATCGAGTCCTACGCGGTTGAAAGAGTTTTCCAGGGCGATCACGCCTTGAATCTCGTGGGCCATGATCATCGCTTCCAGCACATCGCGAAGGGTCAGTGGTGCTTCACCGTTGGCGATGCGTTGCTGCGACAGGTGATCGGCCACGGCGAGGATGGCGCCGAGGTTGTCGGACGGATGGCCCCATTCGGCGGCGAGCCAAGTGTCGTTGTAATCGAGCCAGCGGACGATGCAGCCGATGTCCCACGCAGCTTTGACCGGATCGAGACGATAACTGGTGCCGGGCACTCGCGCACCGAACGGCACAATCGTGCCTTCGACAATGGGTCCAAGATGCTTGGTGCATTCGGGAAAACGCAGGGCCAGCAGACCGCAGCCCAGCGTGTCCATCAGGCAGTTGCGCGCGGTGTTCAGCGCTTCGGCGGATTCGGGCTTGAAGGTGAGGACGTAATCAGCGATGTCCTGCAGGACACGGTCGTAGTCGGGACGATTGTTCAGGTCGACGTTGGCGCTCATGGTGGTTCTCCTGTTCGGGGAAATGAGTGGTTGGGTCTTCCTCAAGGGCTTGGCTGGTTTATGGTTGGTGATGTCTGGTTTCTATGTGTTGTGTCAGAGGGTAGCCCCTCACCCTAGCCCTCTCCCGAAGGAGAGGGGACCGATTGGGGGATGCTGTGGAGGTTCACCGGCCTGAAAGTCCATCGCTGAATCCATAATCGCCAACCTGCGTGGTCGACGAATCACAGCAGATACTTCTTCCTCGCCCCAGATCGCCGATTCCCTGCTGAATCCATAATCGCCTCGGTCTTTCAGGTCGATGTACCACGCAAGACACCTCGGTCGGCCCCCTCTCCCTCCGGGAGAGGGCTGGGGTGAGGGTAAAATGTCGAGTCAGAACGAGTCAGCAGGCACGCGGACGTAACCTTCCATGAGCACCCGTGCACTGCGGCTCATGATGGCCTTCTTCACCACCCACTCGCCGTTTTCCAGCGTCGCCTCAGCGCCCACACGCAGCGTTCCCGACGGATGGCCGAAACGCACGGCAGGGCGTTCAATCCCACCCGCAGCAAGATTGACCAACGTGCCGGAAATCGCCGCCGCTGTGCCGATCGCCACCGCGGCCGTGCCCATCATCGCGTGGGGCAGTTTGCCCATCGACAACGCGCGTACCAGCAGATCCACATCACCCGCGACAATCGCTTTACCGCTCGACGCCACGTAATCCGCAGGCTTGGCGACAAACGCGACTTTCGGCGTGTGCTGCCGTTTCGCTGCCTCTTCCAGATTGGAAATCAGGCCCATGCGCAACGCACCATAGGCACGAATCGTCTCGAACATCAGCAGCGCTTTCGGATCGCCGTTGATCGCGCCTTGCAGCTCGGTGCCGGTGTAGCCGATGTCTTCGGCGTTGACGAAAATTGTCGGGATCCCGGCATTGATCATGGTCGCCTTGAACGTGCCGACACCCGGCACTTCCAGCTCATCGACGAGATTGCCGGTGGGGAACATCGAGCCACCGCCGCCCTCTTCCTCTGCCGCCGGATCCATGAATTCGACCTGCACTTCGGCCGCCGGAAAGGTCACGCCGTCAAGTTCGAAATCACCGGTTTCCTGCACTTCGCCGTTGGTGATCGGCACGTGGGCGATGATGGTCTTGCCGATGTTGGCCTGCCACACGCGCACCACCGCCACGCCGTTGTGCGGAATGCGGCTGGCGTCGACCAGACCATTGCTGATGGCGAACGAGCCGACTGCGGCCGAGAGGTTGCCGCAGTTGCCGCTCCAGTCCACGAACGGTTTGTCGATGGACACTTGGCCAAACAGGTAATCGACGTCGTGATCGGCGCGGGTGCTCTTCGACAGGATTACGGTTTTGCTGGTACTGGACGTCGCGCCGCCCATGCCGTCGATCTGCTTGTCGTACGGGTCGGGGCTGCCGATCACCCGCAGCAGCAACGCATCGCGGGCCGGGCCGGGCACCTGCGCGGCTTCGGGCAGATCAGTGAGGCTGAAAAACACGCCTTTGCTGGTGCCGCCGCGCATATAGGTGGCAGGGATTTTGATCTGTGGTGCGTGAGCCATGATTGCTCCTTTGAAGCGGCCAAGGGACTGATCACCCATTGGCCGCTGAACCTGTTTAAACGGCTACCGCCGATCCTTCGAGGAAGTCCTGAGCGAAGCGCTGCAACACGCCGCCCGCCTCGTAGATCGACACTTCTTCAGCGGTATCGAGACGGCAGGTCACCGGCACTTCGACACGCTCGCCATTCTTGCGATGAATCACCAGCGTCAGATCCGCACGCGGCTTGCGCTCGCCGATCACGTCATAGGTTTCGCTGCCATCGATGCCAAGCGTGTGACGGTTGGTGCCGGGTTTGAATTCCAGCGGCAATACGCCCATGCCCACCAGGTTGGTGCGGTGGATACGCTCGAACCCTTCAGCGGCAATCGCCTCGACACCCGCCAGCCGCACGCCCTTCGCCGCCCAGTCGCGGGACGAACCCTGACCGTAATCGGCGCCGGCAATGATGATCAGTGGCTGCTTGCGTTCCATGTAGGTTTCGATGGCTTCCCACATGCGCATCACTTGGCCTTCCGGCTCGACGCGGGCCAGCGAACCCTGCTTGACCTTGCCGTTTTCCACGACCATTTCGTTGAACAGTTTCGGGTTGGCGAACGTTGCACGCTGGGCGGTCAGGTGGTCGCCACGGTGGGTGGCGTAGGAGTTGAAGTCCTCTTCCGGCAAGCCCATTTTCGCCAGGTATTCGCCGGCAGCGCTGTCGAGCATGATCGCGTTGGATGGCGACAGGTGATCGGTGGTGATGTTGTCCGGCAGCACCGCCAGCGGGCGCATGCCTTTCAAAGGGCGGGCGCCGGCCAGTGCGCCTTCCCAGTAAGGCGGACGGCGGATGTAGGTGCTCATTTCGCGCCAGTCGTACAGCGGCGCGACTTTCGGCCCGGTGTCTTCATGCACGGCGAACATCGGGATATAGACCTGACGGAACTGCTCAGGCTTGACCGCCGACTTCACCACCGCATCGATTTCTTCGTCGCTCGGCCAGATGTCCTTGAGGCGAATTTGCCGACCATCGACCACGCCCAGCACATCCTTCTCGATATCGAAACGGATGGTCCCGGCAATCGCGTAAGCAACCACCAGCGGCGGCGAGGCGAGAAACGCCTGTTTGGCGTACGGGTGAATGCGCCCGTCGAAATTGCGGTTGCCGGACAGCACGGCGGTCGCATACAGATCGCGGTCGATGATCTCTTGCTGGATCAGCGGATCGAGGGCGCCGGACATGCCATTGCAGGTGGTGCAGGCAAACGCGACAACGCCGAAACCGAGCTGTTCAAGTTCAGTGGTCAGCCCCGCTTCATCGAGGTACAGCGCCACGGTTTTCGAACCCGGCGCCAGCGAGGATTTGACCCACGGCTTGCGCGTCAGCCCGAGCTTGTTGGCGTTGCGCGCCAAGAGCCCAGCGGCGATGACGTTGCGCGGGTTGCTGGTGTTGGTGCAACTGGTGATGGCGGCGATGATCACCGCGCCGTCGGGCATTTGCCCAGGCACATCATCCCACTGGCCGGAGATGCCTTTGGCAGCCAGATCCGAGACCGCAACACGGGCGTGCGGATTGCTCGGGCCGGCCATGTTGCGCACCACCGAGGATAAATCGAAGGTCAGGCCACGCTCGTATTGCGCGCCTTTCAGACTGTCGGCCCACAGCCCGGTCAATTTGGCGTATTGCTCGACCAGCTGCACTTGCTGATCTTCACGACCGGTCAGTTTCAGGTAATCGATGGTCTGCTGGTCGATGTAGAACATCGCCGCCGTGGCGCCGTATTCCGGGGCCATGTTGGAGATGGTCGCGCGGTCGCCGAGGGTCAGCGCCGCCGCGCCTTCGCCGAAGAATTCCAGCCAGGCGCCGACGACTTTCTGCTTGCGCAGGTACTCGGTCAGGGCCAGGACCATGTCGGTGGCGGTGATGCCCGGTTGCAGCTTGCCGGTCAGTTCGACGCCGACACTTTCCGGCAAACGCATCCACGAAGCGCGGCCGAGCATCACGCTCTCGGCTTCGAGGCCGCCGACACCGATGGCGATCACACCCAGCGCATCGACGTGCGGGGTGTGGCTGTCAGTACCGACGCACGTGTCGGGGAACGCCACGCCTTCGCGCACCTGAATCACCGGCGACATTTTCTCCAGGTTGATCTGGTGCATGATGCCGTTGCCCGGCGGGATCACATCAACGTTCTTGAAGGCCTTTTTGGTCCAGTTGATGAAGTGGAAACGGTCTTCGTTGCGACGGTCTTCGATGGCGCGGTTCTTCTCGAAGGCCTGGGCATCGAAACCGCCCGCCTCGACGGCCAGCGAGTGGTCGACGATCAATTGCGTCGGCACCACCGGGTTGACCTGCGCCGGATCACCACCCTGCAGAGCGATGGCGTCACGCAGGCCGGCAAGATCGACCAGTGCGGTCTGGCCGAGGATGTCATGGCAGACCACCCGCGCCGGAAACCACGGGAAATCGAGATCACGCTTGCGCTCGATCAGTTGCTTCAGCGAATCGGCCAGCGTGCTCGGGTCGCAGCGCCGCACGAGGTTTTCCGCCAGCACGCGTGAGGTGTACGGCAGGGTGTCATAGCTGCCGGGCGCAATCGCCTCGACCGCCGCGCGGGTGTCGAAGTAATCCAGCGGCGTGCCGGGCAGGTTTTTGCGGAATTCTGTGTTCATCGGGTCAGGACTCGGGTCACGGTAGTTTCAAAGGGTGGGGTCTGACATCAACCTTGAGATCCACACCGTCACCCTGTAGGAGTGAGCCTGCTCGCGATAGCGGTAGATCAGTCGACATCAATATTGAATGTCAGTCCGTCATCGCGAGCAGGGTCACTCCTACAGGGATTTGCGGTGGTTTCAAGGATCGGGTCAGCTCACCACTCAGCGACGTTCGATTGGCACGAACTTGCGCTGTTCGACGCCGGTGTACTCGGCGCTTGGACGGATGATGCGGTTGTTGGCACGCTGTTCGAACACGTGCGCAGCCCAGCCGGTCAGGCGCGAGCAGACGAAGATCGGTGTGAACAGCTTGGTCGGGATGCCCATGAAGTGATACGCCGAGGCATGGTAGAAATCGGCGTTGGGGAACAGTTTCTTCTGCTCCCACATGGTCTTGTCGATGGCTTCCGATACCGCGAACAACACCTTGTCACCGACCTCGTCGGCGAGTTTTTTCGCCCAGCCCTTGATCACCTCGTTGCGCGGATCGCTGTCTTTATAG
This sequence comes from Pseudomonas sp. RIT-PI-o, assembly GCF_001297215.1. Lineage (NCBI taxonomy): Bacteria > Pseudomonadati > Pseudomonadota > Gammaproteobacteria > Pseudomonadales > Pseudomonadaceae > Pseudomonas > Pseudomonas sp. RIT-PI-o. The sequence continues at coordinate 51,223 of NZ_LHPA01000019.1, forward strand.
ATCGCGTGGCCGAAGCCCATGATCTTGTCCTTGCGCTCGAGCATGCCGAGGGTGCCCTTGATCGCCTCTTCCGGCGATGAGAAGCGCTCGATCATTTCCATTGCCGCTTCATTGGCGCCGCCGTGCAACGGGCCGCGCAGCGAACCGATGGCCGCTGTTACGCAGGAATACAGATCGGAAAGGGTCGAGGCGCAAACGCGCGCGGTGAACGTCGAGGCGTTGAATTCGTGCTCGGCGTAGAGGATCAGCGACACGTTCATGACTTTGACGTGCAGTTCGCTCGGTTTCCTGTCGTGCAGCAAATGCAGGAAGTGGCCGCCAATGGTCGGCTCGTCGCTGACGCAATCGATGCGTTTGCCGTCGTGGCTGAAGCGATACCAGTAGCACATGATCGCCGGGAACGCGGCAAGCAGGCGGTCGGTCTTGTCGCGCTGCTCGGAGAAGTCTTTCTCTGGCTCGATGTTGCCGAGGAACGAGCAACCGGTGCGCATCACATCCATCGGATGCGCGTCGGCGGGAATGCGTTCAAGCACTTCTTTCAGCGCCTGCGGCAGATCGCGCAGCTTGCTCAGCTTGCTCTGGTAGTCGGCCAGTTGCGCTTTGGTCGGCAGTTCGCCGTACAGCAGCAGGTAGGCGACTTCTTCAAATTGCGCGTCGGCGGCCAGTTCACGCACGTCGTAGCCGCGGTAGGTCAACCCGGCACCGGCCTGGCCCACGGTGGACAGTGCGGTTTGCCCGGCGACCTGGCCACGGAGCCCGGCGCCACTGAGTACTTTTGCTTCGGCCATTGCTATCTCCAATTTTTGAATTTGTTAGGGAATCTGCAATTACGGTGTTGTTCGCAAAAGATCGCAGCCTTCGGCAGCTCCTACATCGACCGCGTTCCTGTAGGAGCTGTCGAGTGAAACGAGGCTGCGATCTTTTGATCTTTCAATCATTTTTTCGCAGCAAACAACGCATCGAGCTTCTGCTCGAACGTGTGGTAATCGATACGATCGTAGAGCTCCATGCGAGTCTGCATGGTGTCGATGACATTCTGTTGCGTGCCATCGCGGCGGATCGCCGTGTAGACATTTTCCGCTGCCTTGTTCATCGCGCGGAACGCCGACAGCGGGTACAGCACCAGGGAAACGTCGGCGCCGGCCAGTTGCTCGGTGGTGTACAGCGGGGTCGCACCGAACTCGGTGATGTTGGCGAGGATCGGCGCTTTCACGCGGTTGGCGAACAGCTTGTACATGTCCAGCTCGGTGATGGCTTCCGGGAAAATCATGTCTGCGCCGGCCTCGATGCACGCAGCCGCGCGATCGAGCGCCGACTCCAGCCCTTCCACCGCCAGCGCATCGGTACGCGCCATGATCACGAAGCTGTCGTCGGTGCGCGCATCGACTGCAGCCTTGATGCGATCGACCATTTCCTGCTGGCTGACAATTTCCTTATTGGGGCGATGGCCGCAACGCTTGGCGCCGACCTGATCCTCGATGTGAATCGCCGCCGCGCCGAACTTGATCATCGACTTGACCGTTCGAGCCACGTTGAACGCCGATGAACCGAAGCCGGTGTCAACATCCACCAGCAGCGGCAGGTCGCAGACATCGGTGATCCGCCGTACGTCGGTCAGAACATCATCCAGCCCGGTGATGCCCAGGTCCGGCACGCCAAGAGATCCCGCGGCCACACCGCCACCAGACAGATAGATCGCCTTGAAACCGGCGCGTTTGGCCAGCAGCGCGTGGTTGGCGTTGATCGCGCCGACCACTTGCAAAGGATGCTCGCTGGCGACCGCATCGCGGAAGCGCTGGCCCGGCGTGTTCAGGTTGGAACTCATGAGTCACCTCGTTCAGTGGCTGTCTGGTTGTGGGCGCCGTCTTCGTAGTGACGGGCGATGTTGCGTTTCGAGGCGCCGATGTGGCGGCGCATCAACAGTTCCGCGAGCTCGCCGTCACGGTCGGCGATGGCATCGAGAATGCGGTGGTGTTCGGCGAAGGCCTGGTGCGGGCGGTTCGGCGTGGTGGAAAACTGGATGCGGTACATGCGCACCAGTTGATACAGCTCGCCGCAGAGCATCTGCGTCAGCGTGCGATTGCCGCTGCCCTGGATGATCCGGTAATGAAAGTCGAAATCGCCTTCCTGCTGGTAATAACCGACGCCGGCCTGGAACGCCGCATCGCGCTCGTGGGTTTCCAGGACCCGGCGCAACTCGTCGATTTCCGCGACGCTCATGCGCTCGGCAGCGAGGCGGCAGGCCATGCCTTCGAGGGATTCGCGGATTTCGTAGAGTTCGATCAATTCGGCATGGCTGAGTGAGACCACCCGCGCGCCCACGTGCGGCACACGCACCAGCAGGCGCTGGCCTTCCAGACGGTGGATCGCCTCACGCAACGGCCCCCGGCTGATGCCATAGGTGCGCGCCAGCTCCGGCTCGGAAATCTTGCTGCCCGGGGCGATTTCGCCTTTGACGATAGCGGCCTGGATGCGCCGGAAAACGTTTTCCGAGAGCGTCTCGGAATCGTCGCCGCTGATGACCGGGGGATCGAGTTGATCCAGCATGATTGTCGACACCTTTAAATCCAATTCGGCAAAAACTAGCCAATATCGCGTGATCAGTCAAAGGATAAATAGGTATTGTCGACAATCGTCTAATAACCTAAAAAGATCGCAGCCTTCGGCAGCTCCTACAGAATGCAGGCCACCCCTTTGTAGGAGCTGCCGAAGGCTGCGATCCTTTGATCTTGCTCCACACTGCCCCAAGCGCTGGCGCCATAAAACCACCGTGCTAGAATGCCGCCCGCATTTGCGGGTCTTTCTACGGCTTGCCATAAAAAGCTGCCAGGCACACGCGGGGGCTTGCGCACGGTTGTGCGGGCACCTGAACCGATAACGGAACGCTGCGCACCAGGATTTATGAGACTCAAGCCTTTCCCCACCTTTTTTGCTCTGTTTTGCCTGCCCGGCCTCGCCGCCGCGGGGGAAAAAACCGTGTACGGCCTCAACGAATACGCTTCGCTTGACGGCATCAATCTCGAAGTCGCGGCCAAGCTCGACACCGGGGCGAAAACCGCCTCGCTGAGCGCCCGTGACATCAAACGCTTCAAACGCAACGGTGAATCCTGGGTACGTTTCTACCTGGCGATCGATGCCGCGCATTCGCACCCCATCGAACGGCCGCTCGCGCGGGTCAGCAAGATCAAGCGCCGCGCCGGCGACTACGACCCGGAAGAAGGCAAGCAGTACACCGCCCGTCCGGTGATCGAGCTGGATATCTGCATGGGCTCAGCATTACGCAGCATCGAAGTGAACCTCACCGACCGAAGTGCGTTCCAATACCCGCTCTTGATCGGCTCCGAGGCGTTGAAACGCTTCGACGCGCTGGTCGACCCCAGTCTTAAATACGCTGCCGGCAAACCTGCCTGCACCATCGCCGCTCATACCGCCGAGTAATTTCCATGCGTTCTCTAACCTTCCACCTGAAAATCCTGATCGCCGTGCTGGTGCTGCTGGGCGTTTCGGTTACGGCCTATCAGATTTTCGTGCTCGGCATCCCGGTGACCGAAGACGCCACCGACGACCTGTGGAACATCGACGCCAAGGTCGAGTTCGTTGCCAGCACCAAGGATCCGGTGAAAATCCAGATGTTCGTGCCGCCGTTGAGCCGCGATTACGTCAGCCTCAACGAAAGCTTCATTTCCAATAACTACGGAGTCGCGGTAAACCGCGTCGACGGCAACCGCAAGGTGACCTGGTCGGCCCGGCGTGCCAAGGGCAACCAGACCCTGTATTACCGCCTGGTGTTGACCAAGCGCTATACCGCAGAAAAATCCAAGGTCAAAGGCCCGACCTTCCGCGACAGCATGGTCATTGAAGGCCCGGAAAAAATCGCCGCCGAAGCCCTGCTCGCGCCGATCCGCCAACACTCGGCCGACGTCGAAACCTTTATTGGCGAGGCGATCAAGCGGGTCAACAACGTCAACGACGATAATGTGAAGTTGCTGCTGGCCGGCGATCCGTCGACCTCGCACAAAGCCAAAATTGTTGAATTGCTGTTGTCCATTGCCCACGTCCCGGTAGAGAAAGTCCACACCATCCGCCTCGTCGCCGATCAGCCACAAACACCCGAACTGTGGCTGCGCAGCTTCAACGGCAACGACTGGCTGTACTTCAACCCGGAAACCGGCGAGCAAGGCCTGCCGACCGATCGCCTGCTGTGGTGGACCGGTGACGAAAACCTGATCACCGTCGACGGCGGCAAGAAAGCCAACGTGACCTTCAGCCTCAACAACAGCGAGATGAACGCGATCCGTCTGGCCAAGCTGACCGACGAGAACACTGACGCCAGCTTCCTCGATTACTCGCTGTACGGCTTGCCCCTGCAGACCCAGCAAACCTTCATGATCATGGTGATGATCCCGATCGGCGTGCTGGTGATCCTGATCCTGCGCAACCTGATCGGCCTGCAGACCCTGGGCACGTTCACCCCGGTGCTGATCGCCCTCGCCTTCCGCGAAACGCAGCTGGGCTTCGGTATTCTGCTGTTCACGGTGATCACCGCGCTGGGCCTGTCGCTGCGCTCGTATCTCGAACATCTGAAGTTGCAAATGCTGCCGCGCCTGTCGGTGGTGCTGACCTTTGTGGTGGTGTTGATCGCGGCGATCAGTCTGTTCAGCCACAAGCTGGGGCTTGAACGCGGCTTGTCGGTGGCGCTGTTCCCGATGGTGATTCTGACCATGACCATCGAACGCCTGTCGATCACCTGGGAAGAACGCGGCGCCAACCATGCACTGAAAGTCGCGATCGGTACGCTGTTCGCCGCCTCCCTGGCGCACCTGATCATGACCGTCCCGGAGCTGGTGTACTTCGTCTTCACGTTCCCGGCGATCCTGCTGATTCTGGTCGGCTTCATGCTGGCGATGGGTCGCTATCGCGGCTACCGCCTGACCGAACTGGTGCGTTTCAAGGCCTTCCTGAAGAAGGCTGACGCCTGATGTTCGGTTTCTGGAAGACCTGGAAGGCCCTCGAGGCGCGCGGCATCATGGGCATCAATCGCAGAAATGCGGACTACGTGCTCAAGTACAACAAGCGCAGCCTGTACCCGATCGTCGATGACAAGATCCTCACCAAGGAACGCGCCATCGCCGCCGGCATCCATGTGCCGGAGCTGTATGGGGTGATCTCCACCGAGAAGGAAATCGACAAGCTCGACGAGATCATCGGCGGGCGCAGCGACTTCGTGATCAAACCGGCCCAGGGCGCCGGCGGCGACGGCATCATCGTCATCGCCGACCGTTTCGAAGGTCGCTACCGCACGGTGTCGGGCAAGATCCTCGCCCACGAAGAGCTGGAGCACCACATCTCGAGCATCCTCACCGGCCTGTACTCGCTGGGCGGTCACCGCGACCGCGCGCTGATCGAATACCGCGTGACCCCGGACCAGATCTTCAAAAGCATCAGCTACGAAGGCGTGCCGGACATCCGCATCATCGTGCTGATGGGTTACCCGGTGATGGCGATGTTGCGCCTGCCGACCCGCCAGTCCGGCGGCAAGGCCAACCTGCACCAGGGCGCCATCGGCGTCGGTGTGGATCTGGCGACCGGCCTTACGCTGCGTGGCACCTGGTTGAACAACATCATCACCAAACACCCCGACACCACCAACGCGGTGGACGGCGTGCAACTGCCCTACTGGGATGGTTTCATGAAACTCGCCGCCGGCTGCTATGAGCTGTGCGGGCTGGGTTACATCGGCGTGGACATGGTGCTCGATCAGGAAAAAGGCCCGCTGATTCTGGAGCTGAATGCGCGGCCGGGGCTGAATATCCAGATTGCCAACGATTGCGGACTGACTTTGCGCACCCATGCGGTGGAGGCGCGACTGGAAGAGCTGAAGGCGCGTGGCGTGACGGAATCGGCTGAGGAGCGGGTGGCGTTTACTCAGGAGATGTTTGGGCATATTCCTGCGGTCGAGGGCTGACAAAGCTAAAAGTCAAAAGCCCCTCACCCTAACCCTCTCCCAGAGGGAGAGGGGACTGACCGGGGTGTCTAGGCGAGACACGCCGACCTGAACGTCTTGAGTCGAACTCAGGCTTTGAAAAGCGTGAAGATCGGCTCCCTTTTGCGGAATAACGAGCGGAACTCGGATCTTGAAAAGCATGTAGTTCTGCTCCCTTTTGCGGAGTAACGAGCGGAATTCGGATCTTGAAAAGCAAGAAGATCGGCTCCCTTTACCCCTCGCCCCCTTGGGGGAGAGGGCTGGGGTGAGGGGGAGGCTTTTGACTTTGATCTGGCAGCGCAGAGGACTACAATCCCCACCCCGCCTCAACGGCCGATCTGCCCCGCCCATGTTGACCTGTTCCGTACATCCGCTGCCCTACCGCGCCAATCCCGCCGACTATTTCGCGGCCATCCGCAACGCCCCCGGCGCCGTGCTGCTCGACAGCGGCCGGCCGAGCGCCGAACGCGGGCGTTATGACTTGCTCAGCGCCTGGCCGCTGGAACAACTGGCGGTATTGCCGGACGAAAGCGGTGCGCACTTTCTGCAGCGCCTGCGCGACAACCTCAGCCGTTTGGGTGAAGCAAAACTGCCTGCCGGGTACGAATTGCCGTTCGCCGGCGGACTGATCGGTTATTTGAGCTACGACTTCGGCCGGCATCTGGAAAACCTGCCAAGCGAGGCGCTGGATGACCTGCAGTTACCCGATGCGCGTTTCGGCTTGTATGACTGGGCGCTGATCAGCGATCACCAGGCGCAAACCAGCCAATTGGTCTTTCATCCATCGCTTGCTGACAGTGAACGGCAGCGACTGATCGCGCTGTTCACCCAGCCTCAAGTTGACGCGCTGGTGCCCTTCAAACTGAATGCGCCGATGGCCGCCGATCTCTCGGCTGACGATTACCGCCAGGCATTCGAGCGTATTCAGAATTACATCCAGGCTGGCGACTGCTATCAGGTCAATTTCGCGCAACGCTTCCGCGCGGAATGCCAGGGCGATCCTTGGCTGGCTTATTGCGCATTACGCCAAGCCTGCCCGACGCCGTTCTCCGGTTTCCAGAGCCTGCCCGACGCTGGCGCGGTGCTTAGCCTGTCACCAGAGCGCTTCGTCAGAGTCAGTCAGCGCCAGGTCGAAACCCGTCCGATCAAAGGCACCCGCCCCCGCGGCCTGACCCCAGCCGAAGACGCCGCCAACGCCGCCGAACTGTTGGCCAGCCCCAAGGATCGCGCGGAAAACCTAATGATCGTCGACCTGCTGCGCAACGACCTCGGGCGCACCTGCCGCATCGGCTCGGTGCGCGTGCCGGAGCTGTTCAGTCTGGAGAGCTATCCGAATGTACATCACCTGGTCAGCAGCGTGACCGGTGAACTGGCGGCAGAGCGTGATGCGCTGGATCTGATCGCCGGCAGCTTCCCCGGCGGGTCGATCACCGGCGCACCGAAGATTCGGGCGATGCAGATCATCGACGAGCTGGAGCCGACCCGGCGCGGTTTGTATTGCGGATCGTTGCTGTACCTGGACGTGCGCGGTGAGATGGACAGCTCCATCGCCATTCGCAGTCTGTTGGTCAAGGATGGACAGGTGTGCTGCTGGGGCGGCGGCGGGATTGTCGCCGACTCGGACTGGCAGGCGGAGTATCAGGAGTCGATGACCAAAGTGCGGATCCTGCTCGATACCCTGCAAAACCTCTGAATGACACAACCCCTGTAGGAGCTGCTGAAGGCTGCGATCTTTTGATCTTTAAAAGCAGAGATCGCAGCCTTCGGCAGCTCCTGCAGGGATTGGTTTACAGGTTCAGGTCGCGGTTTGAAGCCTTGAGAAATTCCTGCTTCAGCTCTTCAAACGTATGCACCGCCGGGAACTGCGGGAACTCGCGAATCACGTTGTCCGGCGCGTGAAACAGAATCCCCGCATCCGCTTCGCCCAACATCGTCGTGTCGTTGTACGAATCGCCCGCCGCAATCACCCGGTAATACAGGCTCTTGAACGCCAGCACCGACTGACGCTTGGGATCTTTCTGACGCAACTGATAGCTGGTCACCCGCCCGGTTTCGTCAGTGATCAAGCGATGGCAAAGCAGAGTCGGGAAGCCCAGCTGGCGCATCAGCGGCTGCGAGAACTCATAAAAAGTGTCCGAGAGAATCACCACCTGGAAACGTTCGCGCAACCAATTGACGAACTCCACCGCGCCGTCCAGCGGTTTCAGCGTGGCGATCACTTCCTGAATGTCCGACAGCTTCAAGCCGTGCTCATCGAGGATGCGCAGGCGTTGCTTCATCAATACGTCGTAATCGGGAATGTCCCGGGTGGTGGCCTTGAGGGAGTCGATCCCGGTTTTTTCGGCGAAGGCGATCCAGATTTCCGGTACCAGTACCCCTTCAAGATCCAGGCAAGCAATTTCCACAGGACACTCCCGTTTGTAGTGATTATTGGGTCGAGCGAGGCCGAACTCTAGCCTTTGAACATCAGGCGCGCAACGCAGAGGACGCCCCGGGCGCGGCAGCTTTTTGTTACCATCGGCCCCCTATAGAGCGCCCGAGCGCCACTGACCTGTAGGAAGCCGCCCTGATGAGCCCAACGTTCGACGTCGTGGAACTCGCCACGACCTATGCCAACAAATCCGCGCAGGACATCCTCAAACTCGCCTTCGCCGAGTTCGGCGATGACTTGTGGATATCTTTCAGCGGCGCCGAAGACGTGGTGCTGGTGGACATGGCGTGGAAGCTGAACAAGAACGTCAAAGTGTTCAGCCTCGACACCGGTCGCCTGCATCCGGAGACCTACCGCTTCATTGAGCAGGTGCGCGAGCATTACCAGATCAACATCGAAATCGTCTCGCCGGACTACACGAAACTCGAACCGTTCGTGAAGGAAAAAGGCCTGTTCAGTTTCTACAAGGACGGCCATGGCGAATGCTGCGGCATCCGCAAGATCGAGCCGCTGCGGCGCAAGCTGTCCGACGTCAAGGCCTGGGCCACCGGCCAGCGCCGCGATCAGAGCCCGGGCACTCGCAGCGCTGTGGCGGTACTGGAAATCGACACGGCATTCTCGACACCGGAACGCACCCTGTACAAGTTCAACCCGCTGGCGCAGATGACCAGCGAAGAGATCTGGGGTTACATCCGCATGCTCGAACTGCCGTACAACAGCTTGCACGAGCGCGGTTTCATCAGCATCGGCTGCGAACCCTGCACCCGCCCGGTGCTGCCGAACCAGCACGAGCGCGAAGGCCGCTGGTGGTGGGAAGAAGCCACGCAGAAAGAATGCGGGCTGCATGCGGGGAATATCATCAGCAAGAGCAAGGTTTGATTTCCTGCTGAATGAAGTCCCCTTGTAGAAGTGAGCCTGCTCGCGATAGCGGTATATCAGTCGAAGAATTTATTGGCTGACACACCGCTATCGCGAGCAGGCTCACTCCTACCGTTATCTGATGCGACTCGAAAAAATGTGTACACAGAAATGTCACCATCGGTGCCATTTATGTGTGCACTTTCAATTTTCACGCCCTGAAAAGTTACATTCCCCAACAGAATCCCCTCTGCCTGCCTTTCTGCAAAATCCCTCCCTTGAAAAAAATACCTGTCCAGTCGATCAATTTATATCGCCGTTTTTTCAGCGACTTATGACCCATCGATAACTATTCGAAATGAGCCGCGCTGCCGCTAGATCCGCATCTGGCACAAATCTGGCTTTATCGCATACATGTTTTGTATACAAAACTGCAGAACATGCACACTTTCGATCCGCAAGCCTGAAGCGCCCTATCCCGTACAGGCTGCAGATGCCCCGTAATTAGTGATGGTTTCACCGACGCGCCGAAGATTTGTCGAGCCTGAGTGCTCATGCACAGTCATCGCGGCGGTGAACGTCAGGAGCCTGCCGGAATGCGTACAAGTCTTTCGAATAACATCGCGCTGAATCTGCCCTCCTCCACGCTCGACCGACCGTTGCCCCACGACGGACTGAGCGAGCCTCTGCAACTGAGCCCGCGTCTGCACAACAGCGATCTGGCGCCGACCAAAGCCGAGGGCCGGCGCTGGGGCCAGTACAGCATCTTCGCCCTGTGGACGAATGACGTGCACAACATTGCCAACTACTCGTTCGCCATCGGCCTGTACGCCTTGGGCCTGGGCGGCTGGCAAATCCTGCTGTCGCTGGGGATCGGCGCGGCGCTGGTGTACTGCTTCATGAACCTGTCCGGCTACATGGGGCAGAAAACCGGGGTGCCGTTTCCGGTGATCAGCCGGATCAGTTTCGGCATCCATGGTGCGCAAATTCCTGCATTGATCAGGGCGGTTATCGCCATCGCCTGGTTCGGCATTCAGACGTACCTCGCCTCAGTGGTCTTCCGCGTCCTGCTGACTGCCGTGCATCCTGGCTTCGCCGAATACGATCACAACTCGATTCTCGGCCTGTCGAGCCTGGGCTGGGCGTGCTTCGTGGCGATCTGGCTGGTGCAACTGGCGATCCTCGCCTACGGCATGGAGATGGTGCGCCGTTACGAGGCGTTTGCCGGGCCGGTGATTCTGCTGACGGTCGCCGCGCTCGCCGCATGGATGTACTTCCAGGCCAATGCAACCATCGCCTGGTCGATCCGCGAGCCGCTGACCGGTGCCGAGATGTGGCGCAACATTTTTGCTGGTGGCGCGTTGTGGCTGGCGATCTACGGCACGCTGATCCTCAACTTCTGTGACTTCGCCCGTTCTTCGCCGTGCCGCAAGACCATCAAAGTGGGAAATTTCTGGGGCTTGCCGGTGAACATTCTGGTCTTCGCGGCGATTACCGTGCTGCTCTGTGGCGCGCAGTTCCAGATCAACGGGCGAATCATCGAAAGCCCTACCGAGATCATCGCCTCGATCCCCAACACTTTCTTTCTGGTGCTCGGCTGTCTGGCCTTTCTGATCGTCACCGTCGCAGTGAACATCATGGCCAACTTCGTCGCTCCGGCGTTCGTCCTCAGCAACCTCGCGCCGAAATACCTGACGTTCCGCCGCGCCGGGCTGATCAGCGCGACCATCGCCGTGTTGATCCTGCCATGGAATCTCTACAACAGCCCGCTGGTGATCGTTTACTTCCTCTCGGGCCTCGGCGCCCTGCTCGGCCCGCTGTACGGGGTGATCATGGTCGACTACTGGCTGATCCGCAAAGGCCGGATCAATGTGCCGCAGCTCTACAGCGAAGACCCCGATGGCGCTTATTACTACAGCCGAGGCATCAATTTCCGCGCGGTGGCGGCGTTTATTCCTGCAGCGCTGATCGCCATCGTCCTGGCGCTGGTGCCTGGTTTCCACAGCGTTTCGCCGTTCTCCTGGCTGATCGGTGCCGGCATCGCCGGCATGCTTTACCTGATCATCGCCAAACGCCAGACGCATTACACCGACGTTAGCGGCGAGTGCATCGCTGTGGATAACGTCAGCCACTGATCCCTTCGCGGCCCGGTTTTCGGGCCGCACCACTGCCCGCAATAAGGATTTTCCATGCGTATTCTCGTGGTCAACGTCAACACCACCGAATCCATCACCGACGCCATCGCCCGCTCGGCGCAGGCCGTCGCCTCCCCCGGTACCGAAATCGTCGGCCTCACGCCGTACTTCGGCGCCGAATCGATCGAAGGCAATTTCGAAAGCTACCTGGCCGCCATCGCCGTGATGGACCGGGTGATGGCCTACGATCAACCGTTCGATGCCGTGATCCAGGCCGGCTACGGCGAGCATGGCCGCGAAGGCTTGCAGGAATTGCTCAACGTCCCGGTGGTGGACATCACCGATGCGGCGGCCAGTACAGCGATGTTTCTCGGCCATGCCTATTCAGTGGTGACCACGCTGGATCGCACCGTGCCGTTGATCGAGGACAGGCTGAAATTGTCCGGCCTGTGGGATCGCTGTGCCTCGGTGCGCGCCAGTGGTCTGGCAGTTCTCGAGCTGGAGCATGAACCGCGGCGCGCACTGGAAGCAATCGTGCAGCAGGCAGAACTGGCAGTAACCCAGGACAAGGCCGAGGTGATTTGCCTGGGCTGCGGCGGCATGGCCGGACTGGACGAGCAGATTCGCCGACGCACCGGCGTGCCGGTGGTGGACGGGGTTACGGCGGCGGTGACGATTGCTGAATCGCTGGTGCGCTTGAAGTTGTCGACGTCGAAGGTGCGCACTTATGCGACGCCACGGCCGAAAAACATTATTGGCTGGGCGCAGCGGTTTGCTCGATAGACCGCGATAGCCGCAACTCGGTTTGACGCCTGGCTCAGACAGCACTAAACCGCCGCGCCAGTCCCTGCTCAACAAACTGCTCGATCACAAAATCCACAAACGCCCGGGTCTTGCCCGGCAACAATTTGTGCTCGGCGTAATAGATCGAAATGTTGCCGTCATCGACAAACCAGTCCGGCAGCACCCGCTGCAATGTCCCCGCCTGAAGGTACGGGACCGCAAACGGCATGCTCACCAGCGCAATGCCCAAACCTTGCATCGCCGTCGCGCACGCCGCCTCGGAATCGCTCATGGTCATCCGCGCCCGCAACGTCAGCGGGCTGTGCTGCTGATCGCGGTGGGTGAGCTGCCAGGAGCGCACACGCCCGGTCTGCGGTGAGCGGATCAGGATGCCGTCGTGTTGCTTGAGATCTTCGGGATGGCTGATCGGCGCATGGTTCTGCAGATAATCCTGCGACGCCACCAGCACCCGATGCGCCGGCGTCAGTCTGCGCGCAACCACGCCTTGTGGCAGTTCGAAGCCGCCGCCAATCGCCGCGTCGAAGCCCTGCGCAATGAGGTCGACCTGACGGTTATCGAAATGCCAGTCCGGGTTGATCGCCGGATAACGCCGCAAGAATTCGCCGAGCAGCGGCACGATATACAGACGACCGAACACCGTGCCCATGCTCACTTTCAGCGTCCCGGCCGGCTGCCCTCCAGCGCTGGCCAGATTGGCAACGGCATTCTGGATGGTGGTCAGGCTGGCGCTGACCTCACTCAAAAACAGCTGCCCCGCTTCGGTCAACGTCAGGCTGCGTGTACTACGCTGGAACAGCCGCACGCCAAGCCGCGCTTCCAGTTTCGCCACGCTCTTGCCTACCGCCGCCGGGGTCAGGCTTAAACGCCGCGCGGCTTCGGCGAAGCTGCCGACCTCGGCGCTGCGCACAAAGCATTCGATACTGCTGAACGTTTCCATGATCGCCACTATAAACTTCTGGTTTACACAGACTATAGCAATCATGGTCTACACGGTTGTCGATGGCACGCCGATACTCGGCACCAACACCAAGGCATTCCGCCTTGAACAATTGGAGATCGCACATGACCACTCAACACCTCAGCGGCAAAGTCGCTCTGATTCAAGGCGGTTCGCGCGGCATCGGCGCGGCCATCGTCAAACGTCTGGCCGCTGAAGGCGCCGCCGTCGCTTTCACTTATGTCAGCTCCGCCGCTAAAGCCGAAGAACTGCAGAACAGCATCACTGGCAACGGCGGCAAGGCCTTGGCGATCAAGGCCGACAGCGCCGATGCCGGCGCGATCCGCCAGGCAGTCAGCGCCACCGTCGAAGCATTTGGCCGGCTGGACATTCTCGTCAACAACGCCGGCGTGCTGGCCATCGCGCCGCTGGAAGATTTCAAACTGGAAGACTTCGATCAGACCCTGGCCATCAACGTGCGCAGCGTGTTCATCGCTTCGCAGGAAGCGGCGAAGCACATGGGCGAAGGCTCGCGGATCATCAACATCGGCAGCACCAACGCCGACCGCATGCCCTTCGGCGGTGGCGGCGTGTACGCGATGAGCAAGTCGGCGCTGGTCGGCCTGACCAAAGGCCTGGCCCGCGACCTCGGCCCACGGGGCATCACCATCAACAACGTACAACCTGGCCCGGTCGACACCGACATGAACCCGGCCCATGGCGACTTCGCCGAGAGCCTGATCCCGCTGATGGCCGTGGGTCGTTACGGCACTGCCGATGAAATCGCCAGCTTCGTCGCCTACCTCGCCGGGCCGGAAGCCGGCTACATCACCGGTGCCAGCCTGACCATCGACGGCGGTTTCGGCGCCTGACAGACCCGCAAGAAAAAACGCCGCCCTTCTTTATAGGAAGGGCGGCGTTTTTATCTGGGCGATCAGGCCAGTTCCAGCGTCGGCAGGCCAAAAGCGCTTGGTCTGAAGTCTTTCAGCGAGCGAAGAATGCCGTCAGCGTGAGCATATTTCTCATCGGCCATCGCGGCGTCGGGGATGGCGATTGCGGTCATGCCTGCCGCTTTCGCCGCAGTGACGCCAAACGGTGAATCCTCGAACACCAGACAATCCCTGGGGGCAACGCCCAGTCGCCGGGCGGCGGTGAGGAAGATGTCCGGCGCCGGTTTGGCCGCGCCGACTTCCGGATCGTCCGCCGTGACGATGAAATCGAACAGCGCGAACCAGTCGCGGTGCAAAGTGGTTTTCTGCCCGAACGACTGCCGTGACGAACTGGTGCCGACCGCGATCGGGATGTTATGCGCCTTGAGATGACGCACCAGCGCTTCGGCCCCCGGCATCGCCTGCGCCTTGGGGAAACGCTCGCGCATCAGCGGCTCGCGGATCTGCAGGAATTCTTCCGGGGTAATCGGTAGCTCCAGCGCCTGCACTACGTAATTGGCCAGGTCATTGGCACCGCGACCAATGATGTTCTGCTTGATGCTCCAGTCAAAGGTTTTCCCGTAGCGCCCGACAATCATCGAGGTGACCTCGGTGTAAATGCCCTCGGTGTCGAGCAGCAAACCGTCCATATCGAATATCACGGCCTTGATCGGGCCGAACGTCTTCAGCGGTGCATTCATCATCGGATCCGTTAACAAAGACATCCCGGGCGACAGGCAACGTGCCGCAACGCGGATCTGATTAATGGGTTCAGCAGCATAGCGAGGCCGATGGACATTGAGCAACGGGCAATCCCGTCGACGCGCTCTTCGCATTTAGCGAAACCTCCTACAGACACTGCCTACTTCCCCGACTTCTTTCCTTTTTGATCCCCCGCAAAGTCCGCGCTCCCGTTTCTTCCTATGCGCGAGCGACTGCGAATGTTTCAACCCGATCGGCTACTGGCCCTGAACAACAGCATCGGACTGCTGGTGGTGGCCGCCCTGAATCCCCAGCAGCCAGATTTCGAAGCGCTGATCGATGAGTTCCGCCTGTGCCTGAACACCTACGAGACCTGGGCCGAGCAGTTCTGGAGCGGGACGGCGCTGGACATCGAGCAGGTGTTCAAGGTTGGCAATGACGTGCAACTGAGGGCGCCCATTACCTCGCGCGCACCCATCAGTTCATCGGTGGTCATGTGTCCGGCCAACGGGCCGTTGACCTTGGTACACATGTTTGAAGCGGCGCGCTTTGTGCCGATCGGTGACACCCCGGTAACCCTCGAACCGCTGCTCAGCGAAGTCGACGGCGTGCAGACCTTCGGCGAACCACTGCGCCACACCATCGGCCCAAGCGGGATCCTTGAGGTGGCCAATTGCACGCGCGGCCAGCGCTACCGCATCACCTTCTTTCCCGATGTTTCCACCGCCCATGTGCGCGCGCTGTATGCCTCTTATGAAGGTGTCATCGCCGGTCTGGAAAACTGGCTGCGCGGCGAATGGACAGGCTTCCAGCCGCCATGGACGGAGTTTTCCAGCGCCGGTTTTCTTGATCGTTACGGGCAGTTGCAACGGGCCGACTGGCGCGGTCTGGAAAAAGCCCTGAACGGGGTCTGGGATGACATCCAACAGCTGTTTGCCCTCCTCGCCGATCTGCAGGCGCACAGCGAAAAACTCCTGGAATACCTGAGCGAAGTCGAGCTTGAGGCGCTGCTGGCGGCTTCCAGCGAGGCGATTGCCAACGCCTTGTTGATGCTCAGCGACGAGCCGTTGCTGTTCATTCATCTGGCCGCGTTCACCAGTTGGCTGAAGATGCTGCCGCCGCAATACCTCGCCGAAGTGGTTGCCGAAGTCCGCACAGAGTTGCTGATCAGTTTCCTGTTGATGCGCGTGGCGGGCGGTGCCGGCGTATCGCTGAGTCTGAGCAGCAAGGTATTGGCCAGGATCAAGTCGCCACGGGCGCGGGAATGGCTGGCAGCTTCTGCTTTACGCCTGGCTGAACTGACCTCGACGCCGGAACTCAAGCAGCACGCGAGCACGCTGAAACCGCTGATGTTTCATGCCCGCGAGGTTGCGCTGAAGCCGACCCCGTCGATTCCGCTGAACATTCGCCAGGCCGACACGGCGGTGTTGAGCGTGCCGAATCCGGCAACCCTCGCGCGGGGAAAAACCCAAAGCATGGCGCGTCTTGAGCGCCACGAGCCCCACGACGACGCCCCCGACCAGGCGAAAAACCCCAACGGTGATGCCGCCGACTGTGTTCCCAACACCTGCACCAACGGCTGTCCGGTGTCGATGGTCACCGGCGAAGAACTGCTGACCCTGACCGACGCGGTGCTCGATGGCGTACTGCCCTTCGAGTTCACCCGCTTGTACCGCAGCAGCGCCG
>NZ_LHPA01000001.1:0-505 GCF_001297215.1 Pseudomonas sp. RIT-PI-o
CTCAACTAAGAGAACTCACAAATTTTACCTTAGCCTGATCCGTTACCAGTGAAAGTAACGTTCAGTCTATCTTTCTATCACATACCCAAATTTTTAAAGAACGATCCAGTCAAAGACTAGAAATCAACATTCATCACCGTCTCGGTGGAATGCTCATTTCTAAGCTTTCAAACTTCAGAAGCAGTAGTGGTGGAGCCAAGCGGGATCGAACCGCTGACCTCCTGCGTGCAAGGCAGGCGCTCTCCCAGCTGAGCTATGGCCCCGTATTTCTACAGGCGTTTCCCACACAAAATTGGTGGGTCTGGGCAGATTCGAACTGCCGACCTCACCCTTATCAGGGGTGCGCTCTAACCAACTGAGCTACAGACCCAATTTCGGGCTGCTTCTATCGTCTTCTTCAATGAATCAAGCAATTCGTGTGGGAGCTCATGCAGCAGCTGATGTCGTCGATTAAGGAGGTGATCCAGCCGCAGGTTCCCCTACGGCTACCTTGTTACGACTTCAC